>JBDLSS010000256.1:0-3383 GCA_039799345.1 Pseudomonadota bacterium | reverse complement strand
AAATAAGTAAGGATTTTAGCCAGCTTATTGTCTGAATCAGGATTGACAGGATTATCCACTGATATTAATCACATTAAGTTTTATTCTTTAATTCTGAAAATCCTTTAATCCTGTCAATCCTGATTCAGACAATCATTACAACTTGAGCACTGCCTAAAAAGTTTAGGAGTTACGCAATTTAAATACTAAATTTTTTATTTACAATGAGTTAGTATTGTATACTGCACAATCATGCTTCCAGTAAAATTAAGCAATTACTGATTCAATTGCGTAACCCTAAAAGTTATTAAAGATGTGTAGATAGCTATGCGCAGAAAGGAGAGTATCAAAGTTGGTTTATAGTATATTAACCTGATTTTGACGAAAAATATTTTGATAAATAATAGCTTATCTTGCTCCTACACTCCAACATGAGAGTGCCTAAAACGGCACTTCTCCCTTACGCAAAGTCAACACTTCCGCACCTTCCGCCGTTACTACTACCATATGTTCCCATTGCGCAGATAAACTGTGGTCTTTCGTCACCACCGTCCAGCCGTCAGGCATTAATTTAATGTGACGTTTGCCTGCATTAATCATGGGTTCGATGGTGAAAATCATGCCTTCCTCGAGCAATACGCCCGTATTGGGTGAACCGTAATGTAAGACTTGCGGCTCTTCATGAAACGCCAGCCCTATGCCGTGCCCACAATATTCTTGCACCACCGAGCAATTTAAACTTTCGGCATGACGCTGAATTGCGTGCCCAACATCGCCCAAACGTTTACCTGCTTTCACCTCAGCAATCCCTAACCACAGACACTGATAGCAAATTTCAATTAAGCGTTTTGCACGAATACTGGTTTCACCGAGGGTAAACATCGCGCTGGTGTCGCCATGATAACCGTCTTTAATAATGGTGATGTCGATATTGACAATATCCCCTTCTTTTAATTTCTTATCATTGGGAATGCCGTGACAAATCTGATGATTGACCGAGGTGCAAATAGATTTCGGAAAGCCGTGATAATTGAGTGGCGCGGGAATTGCGCCTTGCACATTCACAATATAATCATGACAAATTTGATCTAATTGATTGGTGGTAATTCCTACTTGAACCTGCGGCGTAATCATTTCTAAAACTTCGGCGGCAAGCCGTCCTGCCACACGCATTTTCTCAATTTCTTCAGCGGTTTTGATTTTGATAGGCATCATTTTGTAAATTATAGATTGTTGTTAATTGTCTTATATGGTATAAAGCACGCGCTTTATCAAGCAAACTTTACTGTAAACAATATAGTGTAACATCACACACACATCGACACATATACGGGGTGCTCTTTAGAGGGTCGATATATGGGATGTGTGGAGGTTGAACCCTAACGGAGTTTTAAATTATGGCAACAGTTTCAATGCGTCAAATGTTAGAAGCAGGCGTGCACTTTGGTCACCAAACCCGCTTCTGGAAGCCCTTAATGGCTCCCTATATCTTCGGTGAACGCAACAAAATCCACATCATCAACTTAGAACACAGCTTACCGATGTTCAATGATGCCACCAATTTTATCGGCAAATTAGCCGCTAAGAAAGGTACGGTATTATTCGTAGGTACGAAACGCGCTGCGCAAGAAGAAGTCAAAGCCGCTGCCATTCGTTGTGGAATGCCTTACGTGAATCGCCGTTGGTTAGGCGGAATGCTCACCAACTATCGCACCGTTAAATCTTCTATCAAGCGTTTACGCGATTTAGAAGCCATCACTGCTGACGGCACTGTCAACCGCTTGACTAAGAAAGAAGCCCTTTCTATCAGCCGCGAACTCGAAAAATTGGAACGCAGCTTAGGCGGGATTAAAGACATGCCCGTGTTGCCAGATGCTTTATTTATCATCGACGTAGGTCATGAAAAAATCGCCGTGAGCGAAGCCAACAAATTGGGTATTCCCGTGGTCGGTGTGGTTGATACCAACAACAGCCCGCTGAACATTGACTATGTCATTCCTGGTAATGACGACGCAATTCGTGCAATTTCCTTGTATGCCAATACCATTGCCGACGCGATTATTGAAGGACGGCAAGCCAGCTTACAACTCGCTGGTGCAGACGACGATTTCGTAGAAGTTAAAGAAGAATCTAACGCTTCTGAAGCCGCTAAATCCGAAGACTAAGCCTTAAGCTTTCAGCCGACCCCCTGCCCTCCGAACACGATTTAGGAACAGGGGGTTTGCTATGTTTGATTATCTCGCTCATCACCGCATAACATTGATTTAAGAGGGTATACTGCATGGAAATCACCGCATCCTTAGTGAAAGAATTACGTGAACGTACTGGCTCTGGCATGATGGAATGTAAAAAAGCCTTAGTAGAAGCACAAGGCGACATCGAAGCTGCCATCGAAGCCATGCGTAAAAGCGGTCAAGCTAAAGCCGCCAAGAAAGCAGGTCGTATTGCTGCTGAAGGGATTGTATTAGCACAAAAACAAGACGATCTCGCCGCATCTGTTGAAATTAACAGCGAAACCGACTTCGTTGCCAAAGGCGATGATTTCAAAGAATTCGCACAAGCCGTTATCGACACCATTTTCAAAGTGCGTCCTGCCAGCTTAGAAGAATTATTAGCCGCTGATTTAAATGGCAAAACCGTTGAAGAAACCCGTAATGATTTAGTCGCTAAAATCGGCGAAAATATTAACGTGCGTCGTTTCAGCTTGTATGAAAATGTCGCAGGCGGCAATTTAGGGGTTTATCCTCACGGCACGCGCATTGCGGTATTAGTCCAAATGCAAGGCGGCACGCCTGAACTCGCAAAAGATGTTGCTATGCACATTGCTGCAAGCCGTCCTGTCTGCGTGTCTGAAGACCAAGTGCCTGCGGAAGACATCGCCAGAGAACGCCGTATTTTCAGTGAACAAGCCGCAGAAAGTGGCAAGCCTGCCAACGTGATTGAAAAAATGGTTGAAGGGCGTGTGAAGAAATTCTTAGCAGAAGTCACCTTAGTTGGACAAGCTTTTGTGAAGAATCCTGATCAAACCGTTGAACAACTGCTCAAAGCCAATGGCGCAACTGTGCTACAATTTGCAAGAATCGAAGTCGGCGAAGGCATCGAAAAGAAAGTTGAAAACTTCGCTGAAGAAGTCATGCAACAAGTCAAAGGACTCGCTTAACTATGACAGAATTGACCCCCGCGTATCGTCGTGTTTTATTAAAACTGAGTGGCGAGGCCCTGATGGGTTCGCTTGGCTTTGGCATTGATCCCAAGGTAATGGAACGGTTAGCTGTTGAAATCCGTGAGATTTTGGACTTAGGGGTACAATTAGGCTTAGTCATTGGCGGGGGGAATATCTTTCGGGGCGCAGGTCTCACTGCCAATGGAATTGATCGTGTCTCCGCCGATTATATGGGGATGTT
>JBDLSS010000255.1:0-3150 GCA_039799345.1 Pseudomonadota bacterium | reverse complement strand
GCCTGAAGATGCCGCACCGCTGATTACCTGGGGTTTGGTGATTACCAAAGGACTTTCTAAATCGCGGCAGAACTTGGGCATTTATCGCCAACAAGTGATTGGTAAAAATCGAGTGATTATGCGCTGGTTGGCACATCGTGGCGGGGCTTTGGATTATTTGGAATGGAAAAAAAGCCGCCCGAATGAGCCGTTTCCAATAGCAGTCGCTTTGGGCACTGATCCCGCCACGATTTTGGGCGCGGTCACGCCTGTGCCTGACACTTTGTCAGAATATGCGTTTGCGGGCTTGTTGCGCGGCAGTCGTACGGAAGTGGCGAAATGTCTTAGCCATGATTTACAAGTGCCTGCCAATGCGGAATTTGTGCTCGAAGGCTTTATTTATCCGAATGATACCGCTTTAGAAGGCCCGTTTGGGGATCACACGGGCTATTATAACGAGCAAGATTATTTCCCCGTGTTTACCATTGAACGCATTACCCACCGTGAAAAACCGATTTATCACAGCACTTATACGGGCAGACCGCCCGATGAACCTGCCATTCTCGGCGTGGCATTAAATGAAGTATTCGTGCCGATTTTGCAAAAGCAATTCCCTGAAATTGAAGATTTTTATTTGCCGCCCGAAGGCTGTTCGTATCGCATGGCGGTGGTCAGCATTCGCAAGCAATATGCGGGTCATGCCAAGCGCATCATGTTTGGGGTGTGGTCGTATTTGCGGCAATTTATGTATACGAAATTTGTGATTGTCACCGATACCGATATTAACGTGCGTGATTGGAATGATGTGATTTGGGCGATGACGACGCGCATGGACCCGGTGCGTGACACCGTGCTGCTGGAAAATACCCCGATTGATTATTTAGATTTTGCCTCGCCAATTTCAGGCTTGGGCGGGAAAATTGGTTTTGATGCCACCAATAAATGGCCTGGCGAAACGCAGCGCGAATGGGGAAAACCCATTGAAATGTCTGCTGAAATTAAACAAAAAATAGACAGTATTTGGGATGAACTCGGGATTGCGTAAACTGGCTGCCTATTTTGTCAGTGCCGCGTTGTGCTGGGGCGTGGGGAGTGACGTTTATGCGGCGGAAGAAGGTTTGTTAAAAGATAAACGCAGTTTCAGCACAAACCGTCCACAGGCTGAACGCTATGATAATGATGTGCATTTACAAGAAACTTTAGAATTTCTGGGCGCGGATTGTGTTGAAATAAAAATTTCGGGCAGTTCGGAGAAAGCAGATATTTTAACAATTTTTATTATTCATCAAGAAGCTAAGAAGTTTTCAGGAAAAGTGAATACCTCCTTGTCGATTTTTGATAATAAAATTGGGGTCGAATTTCGTTCTAACAGTTACAGCACTGACAAGGGTTTTCAGGTTGAATTGCTGGAAAAAAATATTGATCGCTGTTTGCCTGAAATTCGTGAAGACTTTCTAAAAACGGCGCGAGATATTTTGCACCACGGCGCAAGTGAAATTACCGAGAATTTAGAATCATCACAAAGTCTCTTGAGTAATTTAAATAATAAGTTGCGCCAAAATGGTAGTTTAGAAAGTATGTTGCCTGATGTGGTGAAGACTTTTTTAGAGTTGGCAAATTATTATCGAAAAGTAACGGAGAAAGCTCCGCAGATTAAGAGCGTTTTAGACAGTCGTCAAAAAACGCTAGCAGCCTTGCAGCAACGGGTCACGGATATTATTGAACGTTTAAATAAAGCTCAGGCTGAATACACAGGCATTGCGGAGCGTGACCAGTTGCTGGAATCGCGTACGGAATTGCAGGAGCTGAAAAAGAAACGTTTAATTTCTGCGGATGCGTATCAAAAATTGGCGGAAAATGTCGCTATTCGCAAAAGAGTCTGGGAGGAATTGCATAAACAACAGTACGAAGTGCTCAAACCTTTGCCATTGTATCTCGACAATATTCAAGTACTACTCCATTTCATGGAAAGTCATGTGCCAGTTTATCAAAACACCGCCAGTGAAACCGTGCTCAACAATGGGGGCTTGAAAAATTTTAATATTAAGCTGGCGGAGCTAAGGCAAGCAGTTGCTATCATTATAGAACAGGAGCTTATTATCCAAAATGCTTTAAAGGCGTTAGGGCGAGGACATGAAGTTACCGATAAACCTAGATAGTTTATTGCATCCGCGTCCCTTATTTGTATTGATAGCCTTATCGAGCAGTATTGCGATTTATGGGGTGCTGAATGATGATCAACGCGCCAGAGAAGCCGCTTATTTACAAAAAGAAACGCCTTCCGTTACCCCCGCGCCCATAATTGAGAGTAGTCCTAAAGCTGTCACTTGGGCAGAGGCAGGTAAACAGTTACTTATTTTGGAAGAGAAACGGGAATCACTAATGAAGAATAGCGATTCCAGCAAAAGCATTACGAGTCTAGGACAGCCCATTATTATTGCAGACCCGCCCAAACTACCTCCAAGTCTCAAAGTTCCATCCAAAAAAATTACTAAAAATAAAAACTCTAAGAAAAAAACATGCGCTTGTGCGATTAAAAAAATAAAACGAAAAAAGCCTTGTGCGCTGCAACTCAACTTAGCAAATTGTTTTAATCTTAATCCAAATTAAATTATACTAACGCATTGATGTGCATAGTGACTGTTACAATCACTACGGCATATCCCCCAAGGAGGAAAGACATTATTTACTTTCCATCAGTATTCTTCTGCCACTCCCCGCACAGTTGGGAGGGCAACACATTGAACCCTAACTATGACGGCTTTCACACATCGCTTACAAAAATATCTGGATGAGAATATTCCCATCACACAAGAAATTGGGATTAAAGTTGTACGCTTCGATACAAAAGGTTTAGTATTAACCGCCCCTTTAACGGCAAATAAAAATGATAAAAATACCGCTTTTGGGGGAAGTTTAGCGGCGGTGATTATTTTATCAGGTTGGGCATTGACACACTTAACACTGGAAGGTTTAGGCGTTAAAGGTTCAACGGTGGTACGCCGCAGCAAAATTGATTACTTACGTCCTGTCAAACAGGATATTTATGCGATTTGTAACATGCCCGCCCCTGAAGTGGTGGCCCAATTCAAGCAAGACATTCTCGAAAAGGGAAAAGCCCGTTGGGAATTACATGCCCGCGTGGAAACGGAACATGAACTGGCTGTTGAT
>JBDLSS010000254.1:0-3414 GCA_039799345.1 Pseudomonadota bacterium | reverse complement strand
GCAGAACTGGGTAAACCTGCCCAGCCAAAGCCGAGAAACTCCCGAAAAATCGTGATGTGCGGGGTTAAAAATAAAATGATTAATAACAAGCCGATATGGAACACGTAGCCCGTGACGATTTGGACACGCGAGCGTTGCCATGTACTTTTTTCAGGGAGAGAACGGCTAAAAATCGTGTGAATTGCGCCTTGCACTGCGCTACCTTTGGGGGTGGAATAATCGTGCTTTTTCCCCAATAAAAAGATTTCTAACCAGCGCACCACCATGCCGACAATAAAAATTCCCAGTGCGATTTGAAACCCGATGCCTCGCACCCAAGCTAAAAAGGCGACTTCATTCATGGTGTGTTAGCCCTTCCGTTTTAAGTCGTCAATGCTGACGATTTCGCGCTCAGCAATCGCGTGGTCACGTTTTTTAGCATTTAATACGCCCGCCGCAATTCCCAACGCGCCCCCCGCCGCAAATGCCATTTGTGTGAGTTGCGCCACGCCTTCGGTGGGCACGGCTAAAGGGCGATAAAAACCGCCCGCATCCCAGAAATTCGGTTCAGAGCAGCCAATGCAGCCATGTCCTGCTTCAATCGGGAAGCTTACGCCATCGTTCCATTTCAAGGTGGCGCAGGCGTTGTAAGTTACTGGGCCTTTGCAGCCGAGTTTGTATAAACACCAGCCTTTTTTCGCGCCTGCGTCGTCGAAATCTTCTGCAAATAAGCCTTTTTCATAAAAGAGGCGACGATAGCAACGGTCATGAATATTTTGCCCATAAAACGACAGCGGGCGACCGAGTTTGTCGAGTTCGGGTAACACGCCAAAGGTGATTAAATGCGCTATCACGCCTGTAATCACCACGGGAATCGGTGGGCAGCCTGAAATATTAATAATCGGTTTGTCGGTGATGATTTCGCTGACCGACACTGCGCCTGTGGGATTGGGGTTGGCGTGCGGTAATCCGCCAAATGCCGCACAAGTGCCGACGGCGATAATCGCGCTTGCGCCGCTGGCGACTTCGCGCAGAGTGTCAAAATTGCTAATTCCTGCGATGGTTGAATAGCCGCTGTTGCCCATCGGCACTGAGCCATCAACGATTAATAAATATTTGCCTTGGTTGGCTTTCATCGCCAAATCACGCGCCCGTTCTGCGGCATCGCCTGCGGCAGCTTGTAGGGTGTGGTGATAATCGAGGGATATTTGTTCGAGAATGAGGCTTTCTAAAGTGGGGGCGTGGGAGCGGGTGAGAGATTCGGTGCAGCCTGTACATTCTTGAAAAGACAGCCAAATTACCGATTGGCGTGGCGTTTTTTCGAGGGCTTCGGCAATTCTTGGAATGAAGGTTGGGGAAATTGCCATGCTGCTGGCAAGCACGCTGCAAAATTTTAGGAAGTCGCGCCGTGATACGCCGTATTGTTCGCGGAGTATTGCGCCTAAGCTAGTGGACATCGCAACCTCCTTGGAAAATCTGTACGCTGTTCATGTTTATATCTCCTTGGTGGATATGCCTATAAATTATATTAGTAAATTATTATAGTTATAAATTAGCATTTACTAATATTATATCCGTGCGGGGGATTTGGCAAATTCTTGGGGATGTTTAAATGTTTGGGGGAGGATTTCTATACGATAAACAGAACAATTATGTTCAATGGGTTATTTCAGTTGTGACAGGAGTTGATTGAATGCAATACGACGTGCTCCTGCTATTTTCAGTAAGTTTTTAGGCTCATGGTGCGTATGCGTAATATCGGCATGTGTATAGTTGGGTTTTACACTGTTTTTGATATGTCCAATGCTGACAAAGTGGTAAGTACATTCCGTCAAAAAACTTTTGTTATTCCAAAAAGCTTTTCCCAAAGCTTTACAATATTCAACTAAACATTGCGCCCCTTTTAATTGGGCAAGGATTTTATTTTCATGATCCTTCTTCGCTTTCATTTCAAGACAAATAATCACTTTTCTATTGTTTAATTCTGCCACGATAATAAAATCTGCGCGTTTGAATTGTTCATTTCTGTTTTCAAAAAAGCTTGTAGATAAGTCAAACTTATCTGCTTTAATCACTAGAAATTCATCACATATTGATAATCCATTTACGGTTACTGAATAATCCGCTTCAGCTAAGATAAGCTCGATTTTTCCATTTTTTTCAGTGGGCTTGATTATATTTTCTGTTCTAATCATTTGCCTCAAGATTTCAATATCAGTTGCCACTATTCAGCACCCCAAATAATGGATTCCTGAATACGATTCATTGTGTCCAGCGTTGTTTCAAAACTAGATATTTCCATGCCCAACTCGGGATCAACTTTCATAGGTGTTAAGGTGCAATAAGGCGTTTTACGATTTTTCTGAACGACTGATCCTGCGACATACGCTTTAACCTTATTGGCAGAAAGCAGTTCTTCCGATTTATAGCCTTCATCAAGCATGATTTTTTTCAGGTGTGGCTTGTCCTGATTTAACATAATGAGCGTATTTAATTCGCGAATAATGTAATCACTGTGTGTTGTGATGAGCACTTTAATCCCGATATTAACCAAGCGGGTTAATAGTCGGGCGATTTTACGTTGATTTTCAGGGTGTAAATTTAATTCGGGTTCATCAATAATCAACAAATCATCTTGTTCTGCAACATGTTTTAAATAGAACCCTAAATCTACTAGAGAACGTACTGCGCTAGAGCTTTCATCTATGCTCAATTTAACCCGTCGATAATTCTGAGGGGTATAACGTAATTCATCTTGTGATACTAAGGTATAACTACCACCAATAATATCTGCGAAATCTTGTAATATTTCGGGGTGTTCTTTCTGTATAAAACTCTTTTTTTTCGCGAAACTATCCAGTGCCCCCATAAACTCAAGATTTTCCTTTATAGGCAAGGGATAATCTTGATAGGCTTTTGAGAGTAAGTCTCTCGGATTAATTAATTTATTTCTATTAACTTCACTAAGTAAACGCTGACGCGAAAAACTCAATTCTTTCCGAAAAATAGCAGCACCTGTCCGTTCTGAACTGATGATAAAAGGTTTGGGGAATTGATCAAATAAAATTGTCTGTAACAAAAAATGAATTTCACCTAGAAGATATTCTTTTGATAAATAATCAGCAATGGACTTCTTACCTGTTACTTTTAAGATTAAGATGTCTTCTTTGGAATCTGGAGAAATATTGACTGAATAGTCGCTTCCTCCTAATACTATTTCTATTCCACGAATCGCATCTGAAATATGAGAGTATGGAACTATATCAATTTCTACATTGAAATCACTGGTTGAAAATTTATCTTCAGAAGTAGCAAATACGTTGGGTAATTCCTTAGTATACAGTTTACAAAACTCAGATAAAACACTCGGAATACGGCTCATATAATCAGTTACTTTTATGCGCAGTATTTTTTTAGAAATAAGTTCTTCTAACT
>JBDLSS010000253.1:0-2852 GCA_039799345.1 Pseudomonadota bacterium | reverse complement strand
ATCGACTTGTTCAATACTCAAGCCTTTGAGTGGATTATCTTTGTGGATATACAGTACTACCGCATCAATTGCAATTCGCAAGCGCGTAGGTTTGTAACCAAATTTCTTTTCAAAAGCTTCGATTTCTTGATCTTTCATTTCTCGGCTCATGGGCGCAAGATTGCTCATGCCGTCAGCAAGTGAGGCGGGCGCAGTCGATGAACCTGCTGCCTGAATTTGGATGTTCACATTGGGATAAAAATGTTTAAAACTGCTCAGCCAGCCCGTCATTAAAGTTCCCAAAGTATCCGAGCCAACACTCGACAAAGTGCCAGAAACCCCGCTCACAGGTTTATACTCAGCTAATTCACCGCTGGCAAAACTTGAAAAACCACTTAAAAATGTGGCTAATAGCGCGTGCGATATTAATTTTTTCATAAAATCTCCTTCAGATTTTCTAATAACTTTCAATCCATTGACCTTACTATGAATATTCACATGGGCAGTGCGAACTTGCAGGATAAAGCTAATCGTGGAGTGATTGCGGTTTGAAGTGCTAAGTTTAGTGCGTGATGGGATAAAATTTACAGTTTAGTGTATCTAATGCACTATCTCCAGTGGACTGTGCTGTATTCATAAGGATTTATTCCGATTTAAGAGCGTTCATTATGATATATAAATTAACCCGCGTATGAAAAAAGAATTTAAGAAATAATAGGTTGAGAACAAATCAGTGATGTAGGCTGGTGCAGGTTTGTAAGCTGCACCATAAGGTTTCAGCTTACTCTGAGGTTCTCAAACGTTTCAGTCGGGGTTGCAAACCCCGACCGGCTTTGCGTTCCTCCTCTCCCGAAATTTTAAATCAATCGGGTATAATATTAATCTCCATCCTCGCCTTTTTTAAAACAGCATGTCTCCCAGCAGAATCCAAGTTTATCCTGCAAGTCTTTCAGAAATTCCCGATTTAATTCGATTAGAACAAGTTTTTACTGAGTACGCACTGTCAGTCAAAACTTTTCATTATTTAATTCAAAGGGATAAGCCTTGTGTATGGGTTGCTACCCAAGGGCAAGGCATTTGTGGCGACATGGTTTTATTATTTTTCCCGAGCAAGCAAATAACCCGCATCTACTCCTTAGTAGTTGATCCCACGCAACGTCGCTATGGCATTGCGCGAGCCTTGTTAAACACCGCAGAACGTTTAGCCCTAGAAAATCATTGTCCGTTGTTACGTTTAGAAGTACGTGCTGACAATTTAGCCGCCCGCTATTTATATGAAAATGCAGCCTATATTTATACTGAATATTTAGTTGATTTTTACGGAAAAAACCAAGCTGGCTGGCAGATGTCTAAACATCTGTTAAAATAAGCAATTATTCCTTTTTGGTCTCAGTATGCCGCATGGACGTTTCTCACTTAATTAATGCCTTAAATCCCGCACAGCGTGCCGCCGTCACCGCTGACAAACCGCATACCCTTGTACTCGCAGGCGCGGGCAGCGGCAAAACCCGCGTCTTAGTGCACCGCATTGCATGGCTGTTACTTACAGGACAAAGCCATCCGCAACAAATTTTAGCCGTCACTTTCACTAATAAAGCTGCTAAAGAAATGCAAGCGCGGCTAGTCACTTTGCTGACGCAACCGACACAAGGCTTGTGGGTAGGAACATTTCACGGCATCGCCCATCGTTTATTACGAATTCACTGGCGCGAAGCGAATTTACCACAAAATTTCCAAATTTTAGACAATGATGACCAATTACGCGCCCTGAAACGGGTGATTCAAAGTTTACAACTTGATGAAAAGAAATGGACTCCTAAACAAGTTCAAAGTTTTGTGAATAATTGTAAAGACAAAGGTTTACGTTCCACAAATGTACTGCCTGATGCCAGTGATACATGGCTACAGCAAATGCAAAGTATTTACCATGCTTATGAGGAATATTGCCAACGCACAGGGGTAATTGATTTTTCAGAAATTTTGCTAAAAGCTTATGAATTAATACGTGATCATGCTGAATTAAGAAGACATTATCAACAACGTTTTACTGATATTCTGGTCGATGAATTTCAAGACACTAATAGCATCCAATATCAATGGTTATGTTTGTTGGCGGGAAAACACGGACGCTTGTTTGTGGTAGGCGATGATGACCAGTCGATTTATAGCTGGCGTGGTGCACAGGTTGAAAACTTACAAAATTTCCCACACGATTTTCCTGACAACCAAGTGGTAAAACTTGAACAAAATTATCGCTCTACGGGCAATATTTTAGCAGTAGCAAATGCTTTGATTGCACATAATAAAACCCGTTTAGGCAAGGAATTGTGGACAGCGGGCGCGGATGGCGATCCTGTATTTGTTTACAAAGCTTATGACGAGAATAATGAAGCGCGGTTTGTTGCGGAAAAAATTCAGGGGTGGGACGGCAATTTGCAAGAAGTGGCGATTTTATATCGTACCTCAGCACAGTCGCGGGTGTTTGAAGAAGCCCTGATGACGCGCCAAATTCCTTATCGAATTTATGGCGGTTTGCGCTTTTATGAACGCGCAGAAGTAAAAGATGTGCTCGCGTATTTACGCTTGATTATTCATCACCATGACGACAGCGCGTTTGAACGCATTATCAATCTGCCCGCACGCGGTATTGGTGAAAAAACTGTGGAAAGTATTCGCGCTGCTGCCCGTGCTAAGGGTTTTTCTTTGTGGCAGGCAAGTGATTATTTATTGAGCACTCAAGCTTTTACCAAACGTAGCGGTACTGCGGTATGTGCATTTCAACAAATCATTTTAGAATTTGCAGCGCAATTTCAAAATCTGGCTTTGCATGCGCAAATTGACGCAATCATTAAAAACAGTGGTTTATGTGAAGT
>JBDLSS010000252.1:0-5408 GCA_039799345.1 Pseudomonadota bacterium | reverse complement strand
AAGGTTTCATTTAAAGTATTTTCATCGACTTCAATACCCGTGCGTTGCGCAGTCTGCAATTGCAAGTTATTAACCACCATACTTTCAAGCACTTGCTTTTCTAATTCGGCACGCGGCGGGGTTTTAATTTTCTGTTGGCGCAAACGTTCCTCAATAATGCGTAATTCTTGCTGAAACGCAGAATTGACGATCACCTCGTCATTGACCACTGCCACGATAAAATCTAAGGGTTCGCCAGCATGGGCAAGGCTGCTCAGCCCGAAACTACATCCTAAGAGGATGGCACGTAATCCTAATTTCATTCTCGTCTCACTAAATTTTGACTGCCTAAAGAAAAGTCGTCGTAATATCCTGAAATGCGTTGTTCTAAGAAACCTGTGGTGCGTGAACCAAATCCGCCCAAGCCTTTCAATTGGAATTCTAAGAAGAAACCTGAAGAATATTGATGGGTATTCGCATCGCTTAAATAACGGCGTGCAATGGCGCGCACTGCCCAGCAACAACTGTTATATTCAAAGCCTGCAAAGCTTTCTAAATCGCGTTTTTCACGTAAGGCGTAATTCCACCGCCATAACGCGCTCCATTGTGGCGAAAAGCCCCAAATTCCTGTTAAATCAGTTTGTTCCAAAGGCGCAGTCGTGCCATCCGCTTGCAGTGCGTCTTTGCGCATGCGATAGCTTAAATTCACCACATGTTGATTATCGCGATGATAGCGCAGACGGAACACATTTTGTTCGGTGGTTTGGGTATTGGGATTCCAGCGAATCGTGCTCGACGCGCTCCAATTACGCGCAAACTGGCTCGCGATTTCCCCAACGATGCTGGAACGATTATCGGTGAGTATCGTTTGACCGGGCAAAGTGACCCGACGATCCGCAAAATAAAAAGTTTCCCCAAGACTGGCGCGTAAATGTTCAATTCCTGTGCTTTGCCCAAACAAGCGCGAAGTCATTGCCGCGCTGACTTGATGCCCATCGTCAACCCGATCCGCGCCACTGAAAGAGTCTTCACGGAATAATTGCGAAAACGACAAGTCATATTGTCCCGTGTCGAAAAGCGGCAACTGGCTTTGATCGCGATACGGCGTATAACGATAGAACAAGCGCGGTTCTAAAGTTTGCACTAAATTGGTCGCGAATAAATTGGTATTGCGCTCAAAAATCAAACCGCTGTCCACGCTGCCTGTGTATAAACCCCGATGCGGATTACTGGATTGAGTCGGATCAGGCAAATTGTCCAAAGCGTATTGGGTGTAACGCATTGAAAGTTTAGGGACTAAAAAGCTGCCTGCGGAACGAATCGGATAGCTGAGCGTGGTTTTTAAATCCATCCGATCGCCCGTCGCACCCGCAATAATTTGGGTATCGCGCCCGAAACGCACCGCTTCGGCACGCACTGCAAAGTTTAGTTCTTTATTGCGTTCAGGAAGGGTGGTGTTAAACAATAATTGCGGTAAACGTTGATAAGGACGGGCGGCAGGATTCGGGTCTAGGGTTTGGAAAGATTGCACCCGCCCCATAAAATTCCAGCCCGTGCCTGTGTACAATAAATCGCCACGGCGTTCTAAATGGCTGATGCTTGCCATGTTTAAATTACTGCCTAAATCATGAAAATATTGATTATCTGAAGCGTAATTTAAATTGATATTGGTATATAAATTCTCAGCCACCTTGCCGACATGCTGATAACTGCCCGAGGCGCGGTCTTTGCCGTACACCTGATCATTGGGCATATATTCAGCCAGTAATTTGCCGCCGCTTTCATCCATCAAATAACGGAATTCACCGCGCAACATCGCGCCACGCCGCGTCAAAATGCGGGGGGTGATGGTGGCGTCATAACTGGGATCGATATTCCAATAATAAGGAATCCCCAATTGCATTCCTGTCTGGCTGGAGTTGCCAATCGTGGGAATTAAGAAACCTGATTTGCGGGCATTATTCAGCGGGAAGGATAAATACGGGGTGTAAAAAATCGGCACGCCTAAAACTTTAACGGTGACATTTCGCGCCACCCCTTCTTGAATTTGGTTATTCAGCGTGGCTTTATTGGCAACAAGCCGCCACATTTCGCTGTCTTCGTCGCAGGTCGTATAGGTGAAATCATCTAAATTGACGACATGCTCACTTTCTTGATGCACGGTTTCCGCAGTGCCACGCCCGCGCCGTCCTTGAAACCAATAGGTGACTTGCTGCATTTCGCCATGATGATCGCCATACAATTGGGCACTTTTACCCTTGGCAACCATGCGTTTATCCCACAAAGTAAAGTCGGTATTGGTTTCGACTTTGTCCTCAGTGCGATGGTAGGTCAGGCTTTCGGTGTTCAGTAATTTCCCTTGACGTTGCACAGTAACATCACCATTAAAGGTAGCAATCCCTGTTTTATCATCAAGTTCTGCGTCATTGGCATGGGTTTGAACTTCCTCCCCTTGCGGCGCAGCGAGTACGGGGCGTGCGGGTAATGAAGCATGAGTCGGAGAACAGACGGCTGGCTTTTCAGCAGCATACGCAGTGCTCGCCTGATGAAGCAACAATAATAGAAAAATACGTTGAGAATAAGGCACGGCTACTGGTCTTAAAGATTAAGAAAGTGAAATAGAATATAGGCTTAGATGTGGGTTTGTAAAGGGTAATGCAGGGATTAATCGTTTTCTAAGTGCGAAAATCGAGAAATTACCAGAGAGCTTTATAAATTTCAACTGCTTATAATTTGGGGAAAGACAACGGGAAAGAGAGATATTTTTGAGAAAAAATATTCATAACCATGTAATGAACTGGTTATTTTAGAGAAAGGGCGAAAATTTTCATGTCAACCGCGTAATTCTATCGTGCCCAGAATTTGAGTTGCTGAGCACAGATAGAATTATCGGCGGGAACAGAGGATTCCCGCCCTAAGAAATCTTACAGCGCAACTACATTTTCGGCGGTGGGGCCTTTTTGACCTTGACCGATGGTGAATTGTACACGTTGCCCTTCGGCTAAGGTTCTGAAGCCTGAACCCATGATAGCACTGAAATGTACGAATACGTCAGGACCGTTTTCTTGTTGAATAAAACCGAAACCTTTCGTTTCGTTGAAAAATTTAACGGTACCCGTGACCACATTAGACATAATAAAACCTCTACTCAAAACAAAAAAGGAAAATTCAGTCGGAGGTTAAGCCAGAATATTGAGAGTTATGACTTAAATCTTTGGATAAAATTCTGAAATTTTTTATCCATTACTCAACTGAGACTACTAATTTATCATTGCCTTGCCCGTTAGTCACTAATTTTTTATAGCCCTTGCTTAAAAAGTTATTTTCTATACTAAAGCCGAGCAGATAACAGCAAGAATCAGTAGGGACTTTGCCCTACATAATTACCTGCAGGCGCGTAATTACAGACCCAAATTTGTTCATTACCACAGCTGGCAACGCCACAACCGAGTTCTTTCGTCTCACGCCATACCATTTGAGTATAGTGTCCACATTGTTTTCCTGCACGGCAAGAATTATTGTTGTAATTATAATCAACGCGCTCGTCAGCCCACATGCCTGCCACTATTTGTGGGGAGGCGTTCATGTTGCTAAAGGAAGCAAGATTTTCACCATAGTTATTACGGCTGTGCTGCATGGGACAACCAAGACTTTGTAATTGATTTGCCCATTGTTGTGCCACATTAGCAAGCGTCGACGACCATATTAAGGCGGGTACATTTACCCGATTACGCCAATAATTATGCGCAGCAATCATTCCCATAAATTGTGTAGGTTCGCCCATCTCTTGTACGGGTGCATTCATTGCAGAACGGGTGTTTTCACGCATTTTTACTGCAACATCAGGGTTAATTTGTTTCATGGGTTGACTGGTATTGGGACGTATTGCTTGGGTATTCATATTTGAACTGCAAGCTGCCAGACTCAAAATAAAGCCAATGCTGAGGATAAATAATTTAGACATTGCTATTCTCCATCGATAAATTTAAAACTTAGAGCCTGCTGGGTTTTAAAAACCTGACAGCTCTTGAATCCAGCATGATTAGACCTGGTACTACTACTAATCTGAGTTCGGGATAAGAAAACTGTTTTGGCTGTGACGAGTTTATTGTCAGAATCAGGATTGACAGGATTAAGCAGGATGAACGCATCATGTTGAAAAAAGATTTTTAATTCTGAAAATCCTTTAATCCTGTAAATCCTGATTCTGATAATCTTTGCAACTTTTTTAACAAACTGGATTGATTAAACTTCCTGCTATTTCTTATCCCGAACTTAGGTTACTCCTAGGGCGTGTCATCAATTAAGTTTTAACTGCGTCCCCCCTAAAGAGAGCCAAACCTTAAAACCAGCCCCTAAATCCCCTAAAGGGGACTTAAAATATTAAACATTAAATAACTTGTTTGTGTTTAGTCCCCTTTAGGGGGTTGGGGGCTTCTTTAAAGGTTTTTAACTGAATGGCTCAGCTATTGATCACTAGCTATTTCGGTAGACTATAACCAAAGGATTCAATTACATTTTTGGCACGAGCACTTTTCAGGAAGGTAAAAAAAGCCTTGGCGGCGTTGTTGTGTTCCCCATGATTTAACAAAATCGCTTGATGTTCTAAACGACCAGACAAATTATTAGGCACAATCCATAATGAACCTTCAATTTTTTTACTGGGATTTAACAGTGAAAGCGGCAATAAACCTAACTCAGCCTCACCTGCAAGCACTTTTTTATAGGTAGGCATCGGGTCTTCTTCAATCAGTAATTTAGCTTGCAAACTTTGCCACAATTCCAGCTGTTGCAAGGTATTTTTAGCGGCGATGCCATACGGTGCACGCTCAGGATGAGCTAACGCTAAATGCGCAAAATTCCCTGTTTTAAGAATTTCACCTTTTTTGTCCACCAACGCGGGGTTAGGACTCCATAATACCAATTTACCAATAGCATAGCTGAAACGGGTATTTGCAATACCTAAGCCTTCTTGTTCAATTTTGATGGGTGTGCTGATATCGCCTGATAATAAAATATCAAACGGTGCGCCTTCTTTCACCTTGGTAAATAAGACCCCCATTGAAGTTGTCGTAATCACCGCTTTATTGCCCGTCTCTTTCTCAAAAATTCTTAATAATTCCTGCAAGGTTAATAAAAAATGCCCCGCAGTTGCAATTTGGAATTCTTCGGCAAATGCAGTGTTCATGCAGCTCAAGAAGAAGAGCATTAAGCCAAATTTACATAATTTCAGGCGGTTTAGCATGATTCAATATCCTGTGTAAATACGATATTATTGCGTATTAAGTTACGCCTCGCGTATGTAATGTAAATCCCAAACCCCATGCCCCAAACGTTGTCCCCGTTTTTCAAATTTGGTGAGTAGACGTGCATCGCAACGTGGCGCGTAATGACCGAGACCACTGTGATTTTTTAAAAGCGTTGCATCA
>JBDLSS010000251.1:0-6866 GCA_039799345.1 Pseudomonadota bacterium | reverse complement strand
TTCCCGGCATTGCAACCGACTTAGTGTTTGCAGATGATGCTCTTGGCGAATTTGCTGAAAGTTCCGATGGCACGGCTAAGTTCACAGGCAATGTTGCACGTAGAGGCGACGCTAAACAAGGCTTCACCTTGGATGTAGCTTTTACGGGTGCACAAGCCACCGCACCCAGTGAACCCAAGAAAGAATTGAACGCCAAAGCCTACAACGAAGGCAAGGCGGACATGAGCAAGTGGTATTTCTACACGGGCTTTGAAGGCACTTTAAGTGGGACGGGCAATTTTGAAGGCGGTAAGATTCATGTTGTACGCATGGGTCCTGCGTTCCAAATCGGTAACGGTGCAAACGGTAAAAACGTGAACTTCGGTGCATCTGGCTGGTTCAGCTATAACATCGTGTCACAACCCACCAACACTAAGTATGTCTTCTACAGAGGTGGTGAACACGGTGACTTCAACGTAAACTTAAGCCCCTGCGCTGTAAAAGGCACGACCACCAGTCATGCCAGTGGTATTGATTCAAAAGGCAAGTCAGTGTCTACCAGTGCAAGCTTCGGTCTGCGTATCACCACCCCCAGAGCTTCTGGCAATGATCTTGATGTCGAACAAGATGATGATATCAGCGTAGATGCTTCAATTATCGCTGATGCAGAACATGTGGGTAAAACCGCTGACATCATCATGGTCGGTACGCATGGTAACATGGTATTTGTACGTGATGGCGATGACTGGAAAGAATGGGATGGTAAGCTTGAGCATCTGAGTACTGCTAAAAAAGGCGTGACCTTATCCAACAGCCCCTTATCGACCAATGTTCTCAAAGGCAAGATGACGGGTATGTCTGGTGCTTGTCAAGTGCGTGTCGGTTATCGTGTAGATGATAAAGTTATCTACAATGATGAAGCACTCAAATTCACCGTTAAACCCTAATTGTTGAGTGTGTAATTCAGCCCCTTCCATCATAATTTTTGTATAATTATGATGGAAGGGACTCTTAAATATGCTAAATTTAACATTGAGTCTTATTCATAAATTTGGTTCGTTATCTCCCCTAAAAATAATAATAAATTTATCCCAGTAGAAAATTAATTCAAGCAAGGTAGAAGGTGATTTTCATGAAAAACAAACAACTCTGTTCGGCAATTCTTGCCGCGATCTTAAGCCCCATGGTGGCACATGCTATTGTGGCACTGCCAACATCAACAAATATTTTAATTCCTAATGACGATAAACAGTCTACTTATGCCGTGAGTTTGGTTTCTCATGTGGGCAAAACGTGGACCTACAACGTTAATCAAGTTCAAGGGCGTGCCTTGAGCCACTGGGTTTTGGGAATTAATAATTGCTTGGGCAATGTTGTAAGCTCTAGCCCCAAGGCTGACCAACTTGGTACAGACCCCAGCACTGCTGCTAACTTTGTTGGTATTAAGTGGAATACCACGGGAGGAACATTCTCCTTCACATTGGATAAAGAATATTCAGAAACAGTACTGCAAGCTTTCGTGAAAACCGCTACGGTGTATAACACAGGCAGTATTGTAGGACCGGATTGTTCCAGTCCCGTCGCCACTACGCCGACGACCACAACCCCAACAACTTCTACACCCACTGGTAGCACTGGGCATATTCTAACCTCACAAACTCTGTGCGCAAGTCAAGCCAGTACCGATAGCTATGCTTTCAGCAACAGCCAAGGGCATGCTGCATGGCTTCCTGGTATTGCAACTGATTTAGTGTTCTCTAAAGACGCGCCCGGTAAATTTGTTGAAAATGCTGACGGCACAGCAACTTTTACGGGTACGCTAGTGCGTGTGAGTGATGCCAAACAAAGCTTCACCTTGAACGTACGTTTCACAGGTGCACAAGTAACTGCTCCCGATGAAATTAAAAAAGAACTGAATGCCAAAGCCTATAACGAAGGCAAAGCTGACATTAAGTCTTGGTATTTCTACACGGGTTTTGAAGGCACGTTGACGGGCACAGGTAGCTATGTAGGCAGTCAAGTCAAAGTGAGTCGTGTGGGTCCCGCTTTCCAAGTGGGTACAGGCGCGAATGGTAAAAACGTGAATTTTGGTGCATCAGGCTGGTTCACTTTTGACATTATATCCCAACCCACGAACACCAAATATGTGTTCTACAAGGGCGGCGAACATGGCGACTTCAATATTGACTTGAATCCTTGTGCAGTTCAAAGCACCACCACAACCATGTGTGCTTATCGTGCTTACGTAAATTCAACTTACAGTAACGGCAGCGGTGGTCATTCTGTTTGGATGCCTAACATTGCAACTGACTTAATTTTCTTAGATTCAGCTCCCGGTCTGTTGGTAGAAGATTCTGCTAAAGGCACAGCTAAGCTGACAGGGACTTTAGTCCGCGCCAGCAACGCAAAGAATGGTTTCGTGTTGGATGCCAATATATCAGGCTTACAAACCACGATGCCTTCAGGCAGCCCCAAGAAAGAGTTGGCTGCTAAAGCTTACTCTGAAAAAGTTGTCAAGCCTGAAACCTGGTATTTCTACACAGGCTTTACAGGAACGTTGACAGGCTTTGGTGACTATGCGGGTGCGAAATTAAACTTCGTACGCAGAGGACCTGCTTTACAATTGGGCGTGGGTGCAAATGGTAAGAATATCAATTTTGGTGGTTCTTGCTGGTTTAGCTACACGATTATTTCTCAGCCCACGAAAAAATCTGTTGTCTTTAGTGGTGTAGAGGGCGACTTTAACTTAGATATTAAGACTTGCCCCACCCCTAAAACTCCGTTTTAAGTGCTGACATGCGTCTCTCAACAATCATTTGGTGCTGAGAGATGCCAATAAAACACAGGCTTACATGTCTCAAAGGGCTTTTGGGGATGTAAGTCTGTTACTATTATAATCTGCTAGATAAGGAACACCTGATTGAATATTCACCAACGCACCCTACTCAGCAGTAGTTTATTATTTGCCCTCAGTCAAAGTGCTTGGGCTGCTGTGCCTGTCAACGACAGCTTAGTTGCTGCTATCGATTTTTCAGGAAAAATACCTTACACCACGCAACAAAGCACCGTCAGTGCGACCACCGAAGCAGGTGAGTTGATGTCAAAGTGCTCCAGCAATAACATCGCCAGTGTGTGGTATAAGTTTACCCCCAGTGCTGATCAAAATGTGATGCTGGACACGATGGGTTCTGATTATGACACCACTTTGTCAATTTGGACGGGCACGACCCATCCCCTGAACGAGTTGGCTTGTAATGACGACTCACAAGGCAAGCAATCACAACTCGCTTACACTTTCAAAGCAGGCACGAGCTATTACATTGGTGTAACGGGTTACACAGGTGAAACGGGTAAATTAACCCTGAATGCTAAACCGATTGCAGCCTTAAGCAATGACAATTTAGTCAATGCGATTGCCATTCCTAGCGTGAGCTACAGCAATATTCAAGTGACCACAGGCGCAAGTATTGAACCCACTGAAATGGTTGCAGACTGTGCACTCAGCACCTTGGGTAACAGCGTTTGGTATAAATATACCCCCGCTAAGAATCAAACGACTGTCTTTAGCACTTTTGGTTCAGATTACAATACCTTGTTGTCTGTATGGACAGGTACACAGCATCCATTGACGCAAGTGGCTTGTAATGACGACACCAATGGCGTGCAATCTCAAGTGGTTGCGCCTTTAACGGCGGGCACTACTTACTTCATCAACATTGCAGGCGTTGCCTCTTCAAGTAGCACAGCTGAATCTGGGAATTTGATGTTTAAAGTCGGCACACCCCCTGTGAATGATGATTTTGGTAATGCCACCACCGTCACAAGCTTACCCTTTGTGGATAGCATGAACACTGCTGGGGCAAGCAACGAAGCCACAGAATTCTCGCCAAGTTGTGCCGTGGGTTCCAACAGTGTTTGGTATAAATACACTGCCACTGCAAACCAAAATGTGAGCTTTGCCACCCTGAAATCAGATTATGATACTGTCATTTCAGTCTGGGCAAATTCTAAAGAACTCGCTTGTAACGATGATGCCATCACCAGTGATGATCAAGAAAAAGCTTCACAAGTCGCTGTTCCTGTCACCGCAGGCACGACGTATTATATTGGGATTACAGGCAATTACGGTGCATCAGGGAAGTTAGCCTTCCGTGCAGAAACCGTGGTCAACAGCATCAAAATTACCCAACAACCCACGGCGGCAACCGTTAATTACAACCAACCTGCCACTTTGGCAGTCAGCATCAGCAGCACCGATGGTAAAGCAGTCGCTTTCCAATGGTATGAAGGCAATGCAGGCGACATCAGCATTCCTGTGGGCGCAAATAGCAATTATTTTACTTCCCCCAATTTAACCCGTAATACCCGCTATTGGGTGCGTATCACCAATGGTAGCGGCAGTGTAGACAGTGAAGCGGTGTTAGTGGGCGTGAAAGCCCCGAACAATGCAAAAGGTATTGACTTACAAGGTAAGGCAGTCAGCACCGCTGCAAGCTTCGGTTTAGAAGTCACCACTCCGAAAACTTCGGGCAACAATGTAAAAGTGGATCAAGCCGATATTATCAGTGTGGATGCCACAATTACCGCAGATGCGACACATGTGGGTAAAACTGCGGATATTCTCATGGTTGGTATTTATAACAACCTTGCATTTATGCGCAATGGTGACAACTGGACTACATGGGACGGTAGCGTTGCCAGCATTACTGTGGCAAAAAAAGGCGTGACTTTAACCAGCAGTGCTTTAGCTGCCAACATTTTCAAAGGCAGTTTTAAAGGCTTACCCGGTAATTTCCAAGTCTATGTAGGTTATCGTGTTGATAATCAAATAATCTTCAATGGCAATGAAGCGATTAGTTTCCTTGTTCAATAACGAAAACTAAACATTTTCGACGCTCTCCCGTGCAAACTGGAGAGCGTTTTTGTTGAGATGGGCAAGGAACGATTTCTGTGTTAAATTGTCCAAGAATAACAGACGAGTATTCTGATGAGTGCGTTTTATCACTGGGAAAAGGAAGATTTAATCCTTGCCGTACAAGTGCAACCGCGTGCCAGTCAAATGGGTATCGTGGGCGTGCAAGGGGATCGTTTAAAAATTAAATTGACTGCAGCCCCCCTCGAAGGGCAAGCGAATGCAGAGTTATGTAAATTTTTAGCCAAATTATTTGGTGTTGCAAAATCCAAAGTCATTTTATTAAATGGCGAAACCAGCCGCGAAAAAAGATTGAAAATTCAATCGCCTAAAAAAATACCTGAGTTTATGCATCAATCCGAACTTTTTTAAAAATTGATAGCGAATTGAATTGATATTAAAAAATATAAGGCTGTTGCTGTCTAAATCGCAGCATGAACTAATGTACAACAGCATGTTCTGTGATAGATTATCCAAAATTAGATTGTGAACAATCTCCATTTTTATTGCAGAAAATAACAGCGATTCTTATTGACCACGCTAAGCCGTGAATCACTGCGAATTGCTAGCAAGGTAGACAGCGTGCAACACTTGGATTATATTAGATAATCGATTTAAATGAGTGCGGTAAACGCTCTTAGTGTTACTACAATAAAAAAGTAATTTACAAAATTATTGACACCACTTACAAAGAAGGAAAATCATCCATGCGTTTAATCCTACTCGGCGGTCCAGGCGCGGGCAAAGGCACACAGTCCACTTATATCAAAGAGAAATTTGGCATCCCACAAATCTCCACAGGGGATATGTTGCGTGCCGCAGTCAAAGCGGGCACCCCCTTGGGATTAGAAGCAAAGAAAGTCATGGATGCTGGAGGCTTGGTGTCGGACGAAATTATCATTGGGTTAGTGAAAGATCGGATTCAAGAAGCTGATTGCGCCCAAGGATTTTTATTTGATGGCTTTCCCCGCACGATTCCGCAAGCAGAAGCGATGAAAGAAGCTGGCGTAATCATCGACTCAGTAGTCGAAATCGCGGTAGACGATGAAGAAATCGTCAAACGCATGAGCGGCAGATGGGTTCATCTCGCCTCAGGACGCACGTATCATATCATTTTCAATCCGCCAAAAACGGCAGGTTTAGATGATGTCACTGGGGAAGAACTTGTCCAACGCGATGATGATCGTGAAGAAACGGTAAGAAAACGCTTAGATGTATACCACGCGCAAACTGAACCTCTGATTGAATATTATTCAGGTTGGGCAAAATCTGCCACTGCCAATGCACCCAAGTATGTGCGTGTCGAAGGCATTGGCAAAGTTGAAGAAATTAGAGATACGATTTTTGCAGCTTTAGCATAATCGTATTGATGTTGCTGTAGAAAGGGGCGGTTTAAACTGCCCCTTGTCATTCCTGTTTTTACCGTAACCAACAATCACGGTCAATCCTCTAAAAAGTGCGTATGCAGTCATCTGTATTGTGGATGACGACTAAAATCTTTGTGAGAGGTGTTGATTGATGAAATTTTTGACCGCTATGTTTTTTGGGCTGATCGCGAATTTTTTCGCCTCAGAACAGACCTTATTGCAAAAAATTCAAGCGCGTGGCGAGCTTCGCGTAGTGACACGCCACAGTCCTACCACCTATTATGAAAATGCTAAGGGTGAAGGGGTGGGCTTGGAATATGATTTAGTGCGTGCTTTTGCCGAACAACTCGGCGTGACTCCTAAATTTATCATTGCCAATAGCACCGAAGAGGTGTTACGCATGGTTGCCAATCATGAAGTGGATTTTGCCGCCGCTGGTTTGACGATTCACAGTGATTATTCTGCCCCCGTACGTTTCAGCACCAGTTATCAGAGTATTAATCAGCATGTGGTGTATCGAGAGGGAAACCCGCCACCGTCTGAACTCACGACTCTAAATGAAAAATTTATCATCAATGTTGCCAGTGATAGCAGCCAATTAATGCAAT
>JBDLSS010000250.1:0-14626 GCA_039799345.1 Pseudomonadota bacterium | reverse complement strand
CTAAGCAAAGTTTGTTATAAGTGAATCCTTTCTAAAAACCACATCCACAGAAAGCATTGCAATTCCTCTCCAATAACAGTATTTTGCTTGTGGTAAGTCACAAAATATTTAGCAGTGTAGATTGACAAAGAGCACTGCCATAGTATAGAGTTGCTTACAGTTTAGACTTAGTCTAAATTCATCAAGCTCTATCCATCAGTGGCTATCGCTAGAAAGTCACTGATAGATGGAAGCAAATGTGGGTTGAAACACAATACTTTTTTGGAGGGTTTCCCATGGAACTCAAAAATAGCAAGACTGAATCAAACTTGAAGGCTGCATTTGCAGGCGAATCTCAAGCCAATCGTCGTTATTTGTACTTCGCAGCTAAAGCAGACGTAGAAGGCTACAACGACGTGTCTACGGTATTCCGTTCCACCGCTGAAGGTGAAACTGGTCATGCACACGGTCACTTAGAATATTTAGAAGCCAGCGGCGACCCAGCAACGGGTTTACCGATTGGTCCTACTGCTGACAACCTGAAAGCAGCAATTGCTGGCGAAACTCACGAATACACCGATATGTATCCCGGTATGGCTAAAGAAGCCCGTGAAGAAGGCTTTGACGAAATCGCTGACTGGTTTGAAACCTTAGCGAAAGCAGAACGTTCACACGCGAACCGCTTCCAAAAAGCTTTAGATAATTTGAACCAATAATAAAGCGTTTCGGGACGAGGTTTACAGCCCCGTCCCGAAATTCATAAAACACAACGTACGAGAATCCATATCATGCCTATCGACAGCCGCGAAGGAAGTTTACAAGCTCCCACTCGTCACCCTTTGGAGTGGCAAAACCCTGAGTTTTATAACGAAGAATCCCTGTTTACTGAATTAGAGCGCGTGTTTGATATTTGTCATGGATGCCGACGTTGTTTCAAACTGTGCCAATCCTTTCCCAAATTATTTGATTTAATTGACGACGCACCCACGAATGAATTAGACAGCGTGGACAAAAAAGATTTCTGGCAAGTCGTCGATCACTGTTATTTGTGCGACATGTGCTACATGACGATGTGCCCCTACGTGCCGCCGCATGAATGGAATCTCGATTTCCCGCATTTAATGTTGCGCGCCAAAGCCGTCAAATTTAAAAAAGGCGATGTGAAATTACGCGATAAATTACTGACCTCTACCGAACTAGTCGGCAGTTTGGCAGGCATTCCCGTAGTTTCCAGCATTGTCAATGCCAGCAATAAAATCAAACCCTTACGCCAAATTATCGATAAAGTCGCAGGCATTCATGCCGATGCCATTTTGCCCGATTTTCACAGCGACACTTTGCGTAAGCGCGACAGTAAACTACATAAAGCAGGCTTAATTCCCACTGCAACCGCTGACACCAAAGGCAAAGTGGTGTTATTCGTCACTTGCTACGGCAACCGCAACGAGCCTGACATTAACGAAGATTTGATTAAAGTATTTGAACACAACAATATTCCCGTCACCCTTGCTGAGCAAGAACGTTGCTGCGGGATGCCTAAATTAGAATTAGGCGATTTAGACACCGTCAAAGAATTTAAAGAAGTGAACATTCCCATCATGGCGAAATTGGTGGATGAAGGCTATGACATCGTCGCGCCCGTGCCTTCTTGCGTGTTAATGTTTAAACAAGAATTACCCTTAATGTTTTCCAACGATCCCGACGTTGCCAAAGTTCAACAGGCGATGTTTGACCCATTTGAATATTTAATGTTGCGCCACAAAGCAGGCTTGTTACACACGGAATTTAAAGAAGATTTGGGAACGATTTCTTATCACGTCGCTTGCCATTTGCGTGTGCAAAATTTGGGTTTGAAAACCCGCGATGTGTTGCAATTAATTCCCAATACCAAAGTGGACGCAATTGAACGCTGTTCAGGACACAACGGCACGTATGCGGTGAAGAGTGAAACTCACTTAGATTCGATGAAAATCGGCAAGCCTGTGTTCGACCGTGTCGCCAAAGCCAAGCCCGATTATTACAGCAGTGATTGCCCGATGGCAGGACACCAAATCGAAAACGGTTTAGTCGACAGCGAACAACAACCCACGCATCCCATGCAATTACTCCGTAAGGCGTATGGAATTTAATCATGAAGCCCTTGACTCGCCAAGATTTATACAGCCTTGAGCAATATGCCGAGCAACGTGCCGCATTTCGTGCCAAGGTGATTGAACACAAACAAGCCCGTAACTTACAACTCGGCAAACATTTAAGCCTGTTGTTTGAAGACCGCTTGACGGTGCAATATCAAGTACAAGAAATGCTACGCATCGAACGCATTTTTGAATCCACAGGAATTGAAGAAGAATTAAGTGCCTATAATCCTTTGATTCCCGACGGGAAAAATTGGAAAGCCACTTTAATGATTGAATATCCTGATGTGGAACAACGCCGTGCTGCGTTGGAACAATTACTGGGGATTGAAGATCAGATTTGGGTACAAATTGCAGATACTGAAAAAGTGCTAGCTATTGCGGATGAAGATTTAGATCGCACCACCACCGAAAAAACTTCAGCCGTGCATTTCTTACGCTTTGAATTCACGGCGCAACAAGTTGCCGCGATGCAAGCGGGTGCTAAAATTAACATTGGTGTGGATCATCCACACTATACTGAACAGGCTTCTCCCATCGCTCAAAATTTGAGGGCTGCATTATTGGCTGATTTTGAGTAGAATCCTCGCTTAATTTTAAGTGATTAAGTAGGAGAAAAAAATGCGGATGCGCTTATTACTACGCGGGTTAATTGTACTGTTATTGTGCGGTTTAAGCAGTGCCTGTGCTGTTATTAAATCTGCCAGTGATCTTGAGTTTTTCGAGACAGATAAAGGCACAGTGCTCACCATAGGTGAAGTTTTTTTTGAGTTCGATAAGGCAAATTTGCTGCCTTTGGCTGAGCGCAAAATGGATCGCCTTGCTGAAATTATACAAACGTATCAGACGCGTAAAGTCTTGATTACAGGACATGCCGACGCATTGGGTGAAACTGCTTACAATCAAAACTTATCGGAACGACGCGCGCATACAGTGCTCAATGCCTTGGTGAAACGTGGTGTGAGTGCTAGCCGTTTGAAAGCGCAAGGTGTTGGGGAATCTCGCCCAATTGCTAGTAATACTAACGCAGAAGGTCGTCAACAAAACCGTCGGGTAGAAATGTTGATTTTGAACGAAGGTTTAGGTTTTAACGATTAAGAATTTTTCTATCGTGATTTAGGACTGCCAGTCCTCAAAGGACAGGCAGTCCTTTTTCATTTGAGGGCATGAAAAACTAAGCGGCATGTTTAAACAAACGGAAAAAATTCGCAGTGGTGGCAGTTGCCAAGGTTTCCACGCTCTCGCCGCGCAATTTTGCCAAAAATTCAGCGACGTGTTTCACATAAGCAGGTTGATTGGTTTTGCCACGATAAGGAACGGGGGCTAAATAAGGCGCATCTGTTTCGATTAATAAACGATCCAAAGGTACGCGCTGCGCAACAGCTTGTAAGGCGGTGGCATTTTTGAAAGTCACAATCCCCGAAAACGAAATATAAAAACCTAAATCCAAAGCTTGCGCTGCGGTTTCCCAATCTTCTACAAAACAGTGCATCACCCCACCCACTTCACCCGCATCTTCCTCACGTAACAGGCGAATCGTGTCTGCTGCTGCTTCACGAGTATGAATAATTAGAGGTTTGTCCGTTTGTTTTGCTGCTTCAATGTGGGTGCAGAAACGCTCGTGCTGCCACGCTAAATTACCCGTGTTGCGATAATAATCCAAACCTGTTTCCCCAATCGCAATTACTTTGGGATGTGTCGCCAAATTCACCAAAGTCAGCACATCAGGCTCGTCTTCAGAGTGCTCAACATTGGGATGCACACCCACAGAAATAAACACGTTTTCCGTGCGATCTGCCAAGGCGCACAGCGTCGGGAAATGGTCTAAATCAATCGCAACGCATAAACAATGACTCACCTGATTTTGTTTGGCGGCGGCTAATAATTGTTCAGGCGTGGTATTTTCAATTAAATCTAAATGACAATGGGAGTCAACAAACATGGCAATTCCTAGTTTTAAAAATCTGGCAGATTTTGAATCCAGTCTTTGATTTCGCGCATCCACCCCCTGATCCATACGAGTTACAGACTTAACTTAATGGTTTTAACACGGAAGCTTGGGAACGAGATAAACTATTATTTCTTAATTTTTTGGTCGTACTCAGGTTAATTAAGTAAGATTAGTAATTATAATGCAGCTGTGTGGAATATTGCGAAATGCGAAGAAGTTAAGATATAAACAAGTTATCGCCTAAAAAGGATTTTTAAAGACGACACCTGTGGTTAACTCCATTTTAGGATGATAGTTTGCAGCTAAGCAAGCGCAATATACTGCGCTTGTGCTCGCCGACTCAAATCAGTCACCACTTTGCTCACTTCACTTTCAGCAACATACACCCCGTGCACCCGCACAGGTAAACCCGTGCCCGCCGTCATATACAACATATCCCCTTGACCGAGCAGCATTTCCGCACCCATTTGTCCAAGAATCGTACGTGACTCGCTTTTCGTATTCACTTGAAACGCGATGCGCGTTGGAATACTGGCTTTCAGTGAACCCGTAATCACATTTACCGATAAGTATTGGGTGGTTAAAATCAGATGAATCCCCGCTGCCCGCGCTTTTTGCACCAAACGGGTAATAAAATCCTCGGCTTGGGTGTGAATATGACTCATCATAATTTCTGCAATTTCTTGCATCACAATCACAATATACGGCAACTCGCCCGTTTCGCCCACCAATAAGGGATTATTCGCATCAACCTTGCTCAACATCTGATTATAACTTTCAATGTTGCGTGCACCCCGATTCGCCATCAAACGATAACGCCGTTCCATTTCCTGCTCACACCATTGCAGCGCGGACGGAATTTGTTGAGCCTCGTGAATGACAGGCAATAACAAATGCGGCAAGTTTTCATACAAACTCAAATCACGATTGGCATTGTCGATTAATAATAAACGCAATTGCTGTGGTGTGGATTTATACAGCAAACTCAATAACAAACTGTGCACCGCATTGGCTTTTTCTTCACCATGACTGGCTGCCAGTAATAAATGCGGAATGCGAGTTAAATCAATCACCACGGCTTGCCCACTAATATCTTTCCCCAATGCCAAAGGTAAACGTGAAGGATGTTGCTGATATTCGTTGGTGCTGATTAAATCGTGCAGATTAATTTCTTGGCGCACCGCGTGGGCGATTTCAATATGCAGCAAATTCGGAATATTTTCGACCACTCGTACTTTTTCGAGCCGCAAAATCGCTGCCAGTTGCGTGCCCAATTCTTCCAATTGTCCCACACTCAATGATTTCGCAAGTTGCACTTCAAAACTACTGAGCACAGGCCCAGAACGCATGGTTTTCAGAATGCTGGTAATTTCTAAAGAATTCAGTGCGGATAATAAATCTTGAGAAAGTTTTTCCAAATTGGGTAATTCCACGGTTTGTGGCAGATTGGATAATAAATCTAAACTCGGTAAAATCGGGGCATTGGAAGCAGGTGGCGGGGCGACTATTTCGGTCAGCGTCGGCACTGGTTCTGTCTTTTTCGCAGGGGTTGCCATAGAAATCACATTATCGTCACCGTCTAAAGCAACCTGACTGAATTGTGTTTCCGCAAGACGCTGGCGAGATGCACCCTCTTTACGTTGAAAATATTCGTCATCTTCCTCATATTCTTGTGAGTTTTTACGAGTTTCCCAACGCTCCTTCGCTTTGCCAAATACGAAACGTGCTGCATAAGCAATACTATTGGCAACATTTTTTAAGACTACCGCAACCCACGGAAAAAAGCGTTCACCTAAAAACTTTTCTAATACGGGCATGAAACGCAAGGTGTGAAATCCCAAGAAATCCATGAGTTTCATCCATGACAAGCCCGTTAGCAAAGTGACGCCAGTGAGAAATACCGCAAGTAATAATAAGGTTGCGCCGAGATGACTAAATACGCTTTGTAAACTTTGTCCGACTAATCTGCCTAAAATTCCGCCTGCGAACACGGTTTCTGAGGAAAAGTGCACAATTGCTAAGCCGCAGCCCGCGCTCAAAGTCAAAATAAAGCCAATGCTGGGAATGATGGTCGATTTGGGATCAGCGATGATGTCGTAATGTCGCCCGTGATAAACCAAAAAGCCGACATAGCCGACAATCATTGGGAACAGATAGGCAAAATAGCCGAAAAGATATAAAAATACGTCCGCAAACAATGCGCCTGCGACACCACCCTTATTTTTGACTTCTGCCACTTGTGTACCACTGTGAGACCAACCGGGGTCGAGTGGGTTATACGTGAATAAACAGACCAATAAATACAGGGCGACAAAGCAAAAGAAAATTAATAAAATCTCACGTAACCCATGTTTTATCGGGCGGTCGTCAGCGGGCGTATTAAATCTGCGATTGCGGCGAGCTTGGGACACGCTAATTCCTCTATATAATAAAAACGATGGCTCAAATTCACTATTATTCAGAATTTTACCTTGTCAACTACAGAGAAGCAAAACATTTGCAAGTAATACAACTGAATTGCGGGGTAATGAAAACCTGAAAACTTACTGTTTTTATTAGATTCTGGGCAGAATTCATGCGGATAAAAGCTTTTTACATAAAACATGTTGAAGACATCCATCTCGCTAGCGATTATCTATCTAACCTGAGTTCGGGATAAGAAATAGCAGAAAGTTTAATCAATCGAGTTTATTAAAAAAATTGCAAAAATTATCAGAATCAGGATTCACAGGATTGAAGAATTTTCAACATTATGCGTTCATCCTGCTTAATTCGGATAATCCTGTAAATCCTAATTCTGATAATAAACTCGTCACAACCGAAACAGTTTTCCTATCCCCAACTCAGGTTATGTAGCGAAGATTCCGTTCTGTCTCCTCGTTTTTTCTCGTCAAATTGAAACAAGATAACAACTCTCCCTCAAAACTTTTAACCCATGCTATGCTTAAACAGGCACAACTAAAATACTGGGTTAAATCATGATGAATCGTAAACGCCTAGGCATAATCATTTTTGACGACATTGAAGTGCTCGATTTTTGCGGACCTTTTGAAGTTTTTTCTGTCACTCGACTGCATGAAGAATTACGTCAAGAACAAGTTTCTCCTTTTGAAATTTCATTAATTGCACAATACGATAAAATCATCGTCACCACGGGCGGCATGAAAGTCACGCCAGATTTTACGTTTGAAAACTGTCCACAATTGGATATTTTAGTCGTTCCGGGTGGATGGGGAACGCGACGTGAAATGTATAATAATGTTTTACTTGATTTTTTACGTCAACAAGCGGCAAATGTAGAAACTTTAGCATCGGTATGCACAGGCGCGTTGATTTTGGGGAATGCAGGATTATTGAATGGACTGCGTGCCACCACGCACTGGCGGTCATTGGAAATGATGCAGCAACTTTTCCCACAAGTCATCGTGGATTCAACTTCTCATGTGGTTTCCCAAGGCAAAGTAATTACTTCAGCAGGAATTTCCGCAGGTATTGAAATGGCGTTACAACTTGTAGCGCAATATTACGGAGAACATACCGCCCGTTTAACTGCACGACACATGGAATATTCTTATCCTGAAAATAATCGGCGACGAGTGGTTTTGTAAATGCGAGAATTTTAGATTTCCTCATTCCCAAATAGAGTTGGGAACGAGGAAAGGAGTTAAATTCCCCGTATTCCATTTTTTAGGTAGGGGAATTTAAAGAGGGGATGCTTACAGCCGCTACTTCAACCTCAGTCACTAAATGATAACCCCTCGGTAACTTGCGCCCGCGCTGTTCGCGTTTGCACACATAAGACAACACATCGCGTTCTTTCAGGCTTAATTTAAAGCGTCCCGCATGGATAAATAATTGATCCTGCAAATTCAACAGCACTAAATTGCTGATAGTTTCCGTAGTTTTCGCAGGAATATTCAACAACTTCAAACCCTTGCCTTTTTCCAAACGTGGCAACTCTGCAATGGGTACAATCGCAAGATAACCTTCGGTGGTGATGGCTGCATAATGGTCTTGATGCGCTTGCAGTTTCAAGGGCGGCAATAATTTCACCTCGGCTGCCAGATTTAAAATGCTTTTGCCCGCCTTATTTTTGCCGCACAAATCTTCATAACGCACCACAAAACCATAGCCCAAATGCGAGGCTAATAAATATTCCGCGTCCGCATCATCGCACAACAAATGGGTAAACTCCGCGCCATTGGGTGGGGTGAAACGTCCACTCACAGGCTCACCCAAGCCGCGTGCGGACGGCAAGGTATGCGCTAAAGTGCTGTAAGTGCGCCCCGTGTTGTCGAAAAACACCACTTGCTGTTGGGTGCGCCCTTGGGCAGCAGCAAGAAATTCATCGCCCGCCCGATAATTTAAATTGCGCGGTTCAATATCATGCCCTTTGGCGGCACGAACCCAAGCTTTTTGCGACAGCACAATAGTCACGGGTTCAGAAGGTGTCAACGCGGTTTCAGTCAATGCCTGCGCTTGGGCGCGTTGCACCAGCGTTGAACGGCGTTTGTCGCCATTGGCTTTCGCATCTTGCTTCAATTCTTCGGTGACTAAAGCTTTTAAATTCGCATCGCTGCTTAAATAATTTTGCAGTTTCGCGACTTCATGCCGCAATTCATCGCATTCTTTCAACAACGCGCCTTCTTCCAATTTCGCCAATTGGCGCAAGCGCAATTCTAAAATCGCATCGGCTTGGGCAGTGCTGAATTGGAAAGTTTTAATTAATTCCGCTTTTGGCTCGTCAGATTCTCGAATAATTTCAATGATTTTATTGAGGTTGAGATAAGCTTTTAACAAACCTTCGACTAAGTGCAGACGTTGTTGATTTTTGGCGAGACGGAATTCTAGGCGGCGCGTGACCGTGGACAGGCGATATTGCAGCCATTCTTGCAATAAAGTTTTCAGGTTTTTGACTTGCGGACGACCATTTAAACCGACCACGTTAAAATTCGCCCGATAGCTTTTTTCCAAATCCGTAGTCGCGAATAAATGCGCCATTAAACTTTCAACTTCGACCCGGTTGGAACGCGGCACTAAGACCAAACGAATCGGATTTTCATGGTCAGATTCGTCGCGCAAATCTTCCAACATCGGCAACTTTTTGGCATTCATTTGGGCGGCAATTTGGGTGATGATTTTCGCGCCCGAAGTTTGATAAGGTAGTGCGGTGATCACTATTTCACCGTCTTCCAAGGTGTAGCAAGCACGTTGCCGAATCGAGCCGTAACCCGTTTCATACAGTTTTTGTAAATCTTCAGGCGGGGTAATAATTTCCGCTTCGTTGGGAAAATCGGGCGCGGGAATAAATTGGCATAATTCGCTGACGCTGGCATTGGGATGTTGCAGTAAATGCACGCAAGCGGCGACCACTTCGCGTAAATTGTGCGGGGGAATGTCGGTTGCCATGCCGACGGCGATGCCTGTCGAGCCATTTAATAAAATATGTGGCACGCGTGCGGGCAATAAACTGGGTTCTTCTAAAGTGCCGTCGAAATTATGCGTCCAGTCCACCGTGCCCAGCGCGACTTCACTTAACAACAATTCGCTGAAACCTGCTAAACGCGCCTCGGTGTAACGCATCGCGGCAAAAGATTTGGGGTCATCTAAAGAACCCCAATTGCCTTGTCCATCGACCAAAGGATAGCGATAGGAAAACGGTTGCGCCATTAACACCATCGCTTCATAACAAGCACTGTCGCCGTGGGGATGATATTTGCCGAGCACGTCGCCGATAGTTCGTGCCGATTTTTTATATTTATTGCCTGCTTTCAAACCCAATTCGGACATCGCGTAAATAATGCGGCGTTGCACAGGTTTCAAACCATCGGCAATATGCGGCAACGCACGGTCTAAAATCACGTACATCGCATAATCTAAATAGGCTTGTTCGGTGAATTGGTGCAGGGGACGGCGTTCAATATCGTCGGTTGAGATGGACATGGGCGTATTTCTATCGTGGCTAAAACAGGAATGGCAGAATCATACAGCGGTTTGGGGCGGGATTCTATGCTTAAGCCGAAAGTGATAGATTTTAACAAGGACGTTTATAGAACCGATTTGGAGTCTTTAAAAAAATTAAAAGGTAGGAGTTACTTAGTTTAAACACTAATTTTTTTATTTTCAATGAGTTAAAATTATGCACTACATAATTAAATATATATTAAAATCAAATATTTAATTATTAAACTGTGTAACTCCTAACAATTAAAAATAGAGATTTTCTTGTGTGAGTTGTGGTTCAGACAATTGTTTTGCCTATGCTAATCACTATTCTTGAACTCCATGTGACCAATATCACAAAATACCTATAAAATGATATAAATTATGCTATAGTATTTAAATTTTAAAAATAGACTCAAATAATATTATTAACTATATGATTTAAAATATAAAATTTATTTTTCTATTAGTTTATCTTTAGCATTTAAATACTATAACAGGTATCCTATATGAGTCCTTCAAAAAACCACAGCTATATACAAATAACTTTGGGGGCTGCCTTATTAGCACTCAAAGATTATTCAATCTTTTCAGAACTTTCCCTCGATATTGCAGGAAAAGAATACGTCCCTGATCTGTGTTTGTATCCCAAACAGATTTTTAATCCCCTCAAAGATGAAATTAAAACTCAAACCGTGCCCTTGTTAGCCATTGAGATTCTTTCGCCCAGTCAAAACTTACAAGAATTATTAGATAAATGCAGTCTTTATTTTGCAAGCGGTGTGAAATCGTGTTGGTTAGTTTTACCCGTGGCATGTGCTGTCATCGTCATGCAAAACGCTGAAACGGCAACAACTTATGTTGACCAACTTAAGGATGAAAACCTAGGGATTTCATTGAATTTAAAACAAGTCTTTAGTTAATTGCCTTTTTCACCACACCAAACAAAAAGCCCCGACATCATCGACATCGGGGCTTTAAACGCATTGAAAAACTAAAAGTTACTTCTTGTTCTTAGAAGCCACCATCACCACGGCTTCCCCTTCCAAAACCACCACATCACCGACGCGGCAAATGGTTTCCAAGGTCACTTTACGCTTTTCAGCCACGATTTCTTTAATCGTTGCAATCGCAGTCACCGTGTCACCAATGCGCACAGGGGCTTTAAATTTCAGGGTTTGGCTTAAGTAAATCGTGCCATAACCGGGCATTCTTGTGCCCAGCACCGTAGAAATAAAACCCGCGCTCAACATCCCGTGAGCAATCCGACCTTTAAACATCGAGGTTTCGGCAAATTCTTGGTTAATATGCACGGGATTATTATCCCCGCTGATCCCAGCAAACAGCACAACATCGGTTTCCGTAACCGTTTTAGCATAACTCGCACTCATGCCGACGCTCAAATCTTCAACGTAATAACCTTGTACATCGCTCATCAGTCAGTTTCCTTGTGGTTTATCATTAACAGACACATGTTACACTACTTTTTAAATATTCTAATCTGAGTTCGGTGTCTTCACCCCTCAGACGCTCCCTCGTTTTCAGGCTTATCAAGGATTTTCCTGAACACACATCATAACAAGAAGAGAAAAAAGCCGTAAAGCAGCTTGTGGACACGAATTTAAAAAAATCCTGCCCTGCAAGGGTCACTCAGCTAAGCATCGCCAGTATAGACATCATTTTTGGCATGACGATGACATTGTTTCAGTCTCCAAGCAATGAAATCGTGCGTGCCGTCATCACTGTATTGGAATTAGACCGTCAGAAGCATTAAGCTATACAAGCCTGTTATCGCAACAGGCAGACCCTCACTTTTTCACCCAATTCGCCGCTTCCCTTGTGTGCTCGAGCGCGGATTTACTAGCGTTTCTACTTAAAAAATCTATGTCTGGAAATACCTACGGAAAATTATTCACAGTCACCAGCTTTGGCGAAAGTCACGGCGTGGCAATTGGCGGCATTGTCGACGGCTGCCCCCCCAATTTAACCCTCAGCGAAGCCGATTTACAACAGGATTTAGATCGCCGCAAACCCGGCACTTCTCGTCACACCACCCAACGCCGCGAAGACGATGAAGTCAAAATTTTATCAGGCGTGTTTGAAGGCAAAACCACGGGCTGCCCGATTGCGCTGTTAATTGAAAACACCGATCAACGTTCTAAAGATTACGGCAAAATTAAAGACCAATTTCGCCCCGCCCATGCCGATTACACCTACCAACAAAAATATGGAATTCGTGATCATCGTGGTGGTGGACGTTCTTCAGCACGAGAAACCGCGATTCGGGTTGCAGCAGGCGCAATTGCTAAAAAATATTTGCGGGAACGTTTTGGTATTACTATCCGTGGCTATTTGGCGCAATTGGGCAACATCGTCCCCAATCCCCAGAATTTTAATTGGGACAGCGTCGAACAAAATGCCTTCTTTTGTCCTGACCCTGAAAAAGTACCCGAATTAGAAGCTTACATGGACGAGTTGCGCAAAGAAGGCAATTCTATCGGCGCACGGATTAACGTGGTTGCGAGTGGCGTGCCTGTCGGTTTGGGCGAACCGATTTTTGATCGTTTAGACGCAGAAATTGCCCATGCTTTGATGAGTATCAACGCAGTGAAAGGCGTAGAAATTGGCGACGGTTTCAACTGCATTACTCAAAAAGGCACGGAACACCGCGACGAAATCACCCCCGAAGGTTTTTTAAGCAATCATGCGGGCGGGATTTTGGGCGGGATTTCCACAGGGCAAGAAATTATTGCCAGCATTGCACTCAAACCTACCTCAAGTATTCGCCTGCCGGGTTTAAGTGTGGATATTGATGGCAATCCTACCGAAGTGATTACCACAGGACGACATGATCCCTGTGTCGGGATTCGCGCCACTCCGATTGCTGAAGCCATGCTCGCTTTAGTATTGATGGATCATGCCTTGCGAAACCGTGGGCAAAATGCCGATGTGAAGTCCACCACTCCTATTATTCCTGCAAACCGATGATGCAAGGCGTTCCGTATTGGCGGTTGTCCGCGCTGTATTTTTTCTACTTTGCGACTTTGGGCGCGTTGCAGCCGTATTGGAGTTTGTATTTACACAGCCTGCATTTTGACGCGCAAGCGATTGGCGAACTCAGCGCAATTTTGATGGCGACTAAAATCGTTGCACCGAATTTGGGCGGTTGGCTCGCCGATCACACCCAACGTCACATGATTTGGGTGCAACTCAGCGCGATTTTAACCGTGCTGTGTTTTGCGGGCGTGTTTTTTGGGGAAACTTATGCGTGGTTGGCGTTGACGATTACCGCGTTTAGCTTTTTCTGGAATATGGTTGTGCCACAGTTGGAAGCCACCGCCTTCGCGTATTTGGGCAAAGCAGGTTCACACCGTTATTCACATATTCGTTTATGGGGATCGGTGGGCTTTGTGGTCACGGTGATTTGCTTAGGCGCGTTGTTAGAATATCAGCCAATTAGTGTATTACCCATAGCGATGTTAGGCATTTTTGCACTGGTGGCAATTAGCAGTTTATTGGTGCGCGAATGTCACGGCGGTTATGCAGAACATCACAACACCAGCGACCAGCCCTTATCTTGCGTGTTGCGAAAACCTGTGGTTTTGGCATTTTTCTTCGCCTGCATTTTGTTGCAAGCCAGCCACGGCAGTTATTACACGTTTTATTCGCTTTATTTAAAAAGCCACAATTATTCTTCACAAAGCATGGGGCAATTGTGGGCGTTGGCAGTGTTGGCAGAAGTGGTGGCATTTATGGGAATGCACCGTTTATTGCTACATTTCAGCTTGCGACATTTGCTGATGGCGAGTTTTAGTTTAGGCACGCTGCGCTGGTTATTGATTGCGAATTTTATCGATAATCTTGGGGTGGTGATTTTTGCCCAAGTGCTTCATGCCGCAAGTTTTGCCTTGTATCACGGTGTGGCGATTCAATTTGTGTATCGTTATTTTCCGGGGCGTTTGCAAGGGCGCGGTCAAGCCTTATACAGCAGTTTAACCTTTGGTTTGGGCGGCGCAATTGGCAATTTGTTAAGCGGTTATACTTGGGACAGTTTGGGCGCGACTTGGACTTACACCCTTTCTAGCGGCATGTGCGCGGCGGCGTTGTTAATTGTGATTTTTGGATTGCGTGAACAACCTGAAAAATCTTAACCCCTTAGAACGGTAATCCGTATGGAGCACAATGGGGGAGTAATCAACGTTCTTATCCCTAAACGTCCTTATGGGTTACATAGATTGGTGGAGGTTATAAATCTATTATTTTAAAAAAGAGTTGACGAACCAGATTTTGATCACTATAATTCGTCGTCTCGATTAAGAGAATAGATGCACGGGGTATAGCGCAGCCTGGTAGCGCACCTGCTTTGGGAGCAGGCTGTCGGGGGTTCGAATCCCTCTACCCCGACCAGTATTTGAACTGCGCCCGTAGCTCATCTGGATAGAGCATCAGCCTTCTAAGCTGAGGGTAGCAGGTTCGAGTCCTGCCGGGCGTGCCATTTCTCATATCAGTATTCATGTTATGGTGGATGTAGCTCAGTTGGTAGAGCCCCGGATTGTGATTCCGGTTGTCGTGGGTTCGAACCCCATCATTCACCCCATCCCCTTCCCTCCTAGTTTTT
>JBDLSS010000249.1:0-3627 GCA_039799345.1 Pseudomonadota bacterium | reverse complement strand
GCGACCAATCACGTTACTGACAATTTATTTCAAGCCGCTTTAGTACAACGCGGCTATCAAGAAGTGATTACTTACAGTTTCGTCGATGTGGATTTGCAAAAATTGCTAGACCCCGAAGGCGTATCGATGGCATTGGCAAACCCGATTGCTAAACGTCAAGATAACCCGATGGCAACCGATATGTCGGTGATGCGCACCACCTTGTGGACGGGCTTGTTACAAGCGTTAATGTATAACCAACAACGCCAACAAAGTCGGATTCGCTTCTTTGAAACGGGCTTACGTTTTGTGCAAGTGGCGGGTACGTTGCAACAAGAAAAAATGCTCTCAGGAATTTTGACCGGCAGCCGTGTTCCTGAACAATGGAGCGGGTCAGCCGAGAATGTCGATTTCTTCGATTTAAAAGGCGATGTGGAAGCAATTCTGAATTTAGGCGGAGAAGCTAAACTTTACCAATTCAAAGCCGCACAACATCCCGCTTTGCATCCCGGACAAACTGCAAATATCTACAAAGGCGATGAATGGGTGGGGATTTTAGGCGCATTACATCCGAGCATTGCCCAAAAATTGGATTTCAGCAGCCCCGTTTATCTGTTTGAATTGCGTTTAGCTCCCTTGTCAGCCATTCATGCGGTGCAATTTAAAGAAGTTTCCAAATATCCTTCCGTGCGCCGCGATTTGGCGATGCTGGTCGATGAACAGGTCTTGGTTGGAGATTTACTCAACGAAATCAAAAAGTTGGGAACTGAGTTGCTCACTGATTTACATTTATTTGATGTTTATCAAGGAGATGGTATCGAGCCTGGGAAAAAAAGTTTGGCAATGGGCTTGATTTTTCAAGCGTTTTCGCGCAATCTTGTCGAGTCCGAAGTCGATACGGTGATAGGACAATTACTGATTCATTTAGAAAAACACTTCGGTGCACAATTAAGGAAGTAAGATATGGCATTGACTAAAGCCGCTATGGCAGAAAAGCTATTTGACGATCTCGGGCTGAACAAACGTGAAGCCAAAGAAATGGTAGATTTGTTCTTTGAAGAAATCCGCATTGCTTTAGAAAAGGGCGAACAAGTCAAGCTTTCTGGTTTTGGCAATTTCGACCTGCGTAGCAAAAATCAACGCCCTGGGCGCAATCCTAAAACGGGCGAAGAAATTCCCATCAGTGCACGCCGGGTGGTGACTTTCCGCCCCGGACAAAAGCTCAGAGCACGAGTAGAAGCTTATGCTGGAACCGTCGAACAATAACGAGCTGCCTGTTATTCCCAGTAAGCGTTACTTCACCATTGGTGAAGTAAGCGAGCTGTGTGCGGTCAAACCGCACGTACTCCGCTACTGGGAACAGGAATTTCCGCAACTCCGCCCGATAAAACGCCGAGGCAATCGGCGTTATTATCAGCGGCAAGATGTGATGCTGATTCGTCAAATTCGCAGCTTGTTGTATGAGCACGGCTTTACTATTGGCGGTGCGAAACAGCGTTTGCAAGAAGAAACTCAGACTCAACACGTACAACAACACAATCATGATGTTATTCATCAGTTACGCACAGAATTGGAAGAATTATTGGTGATTCTGAGCTGTTAGCCAGTCTGAACGTTTAACGTTCAGACTGCTGATGAAACTCGCTGCGGGTGAATTATGAAAATCTGGCAAGGTTTAAGTCTTTTGGGATTATTAACTGCCTGTGTTTCCACTAATAATATTCCCAACATTTCTGAAGAAGCGATTCCTGCCGACAATCAGCCCGTGGTGCTCAGTAGCCACGTTCAACTGATTCAAACCACCCCCATCGCCGCACAATTACACGTTAAACTGCAATGGCGTGATCGCTGCGAACATCTAGAACACATTACCCAAACCCAAGAAGGCAGTGTTTTTCAGCTCAAAATTTTCAGTAATTGGGGTGAACAAACTTGCACGCCTGAACCGCGCGTTTCTGAATATGCGATTCCTTTAGAAGTGCAAGGCTTGAATGCGGGTGTTTATACGGTGATGGTAAACGGGGTTGCCGCCAGTTTTGAATTAAATTTGGATTATTATGCGGGTGGAAGCTTGTCGTAATATTTTTTAGCATGGTTTTTAACCACTTCACAGACTATAAAAATCATAAACACGTCAACAATGTTAAATTTGGTAGTACTTTAAGAATCAAGAATTTTCAGAACTAAAAATTTTAATATTTCTTCAGCATTCGTGTTTAATCCTGCTTAATTCGAGTAATTCTGTGAATCCTGATTCAGACAATAAATGGCTAAAATGCTTAGCTGTTTATCATTCCCTTAAATTTTAAAGTTCCCCTCAATTTTCGTGAGAAATCATCCCGAGTGGATTACACTGAATAATGAAAACATTCAGTTGTAACCCCTGTTCACCCCGCTTAAAAAAGGAGTATTACTTAAATGTATTGGTTACTTGCGCTGATGAGCCTCAGTTTATTGGGAATGATTGCCACAGGCATTTATTTTGAATTTAACCCCGTGAAGAAAGATGCACCCGCCGCCCGCTGGCTGAAAACCACGCTTGCCACAAATTTACTGACCTTTGTTGCAGCCCAATTGGGTTTATTATTTCTCGGGATTCATGACGTAATGGCAGCCCCCGTGGTTGCCGAGGCCGCCAAAGAAATTTCTATCGGTATGGGGCTAGCGATGATTGGCGCAGGCATTCCCACAGGTTTGGCAACCATTGCCGCAGGGATTGCCGTCGGCCCTGTCGGCGCAGCCTCACTCGCCGTGATTGCGGAAAAACCTGAAATCTTTGGACGTACTTTAGTCTATCTCGGGTTGGCTGAGGGGATTGCGATTTATGGCTTAGTGGTCACGATTTTGATGCTGGGCAGATTGTAATGCACCTCATCGTGATGGGCGGGACAGCCCTTTGCGAAGGTTTCGCGCTGCTTGGTTTTGAAAGTTATCCCAATGCGAATCCTGCGCAAATGGAAATCCTGCTAGCAGACTTGTTAAAAAGCAAAGAAAAAGCTCTAATTTTTGTCGAAGATTATTTGACCCGTGAGCCACAGGCTAATTTCTTACAAGTGCGCGGCGAAGCCTCTGGGATTATTATCACTGAAATTCCCGCGCTCAACACCCCCGAAAACTATCATCCTTCGGTAGAAGCTTTAGTGATGCGGGTGTTGGGTGGCAGTGCCTTGGATAAAAACTGAGACCTTAATGGTTTATTTTGAGTATAAAAAATGCCCTCATGAAGAGGGCATTTCGTTTGCTGTATTGAATACAGGGTAAGACAAAACTAGGGATTTATCTTTATACGTTTTGAATCTAATTCAAACGTTAAAGCAGAACCATTATTGTATATATTCGATGGGATACTAACAGGAGGCACTAAATATACATCGTATGAGTTATCAAGATACTGAACGCATGGAATATGCACGCTGAGTGTTTTTGGGTCATAGACCGCAGTACATGTGCTAGCAGGAATAGTCTTGGCAATAACATTATTCTCATTCACCGATAGCAGAAGGGGGCTAAATATTAAAGATTTTTGTTTTTAAGTCCCCTTTAGGGGGAGGGCTTAATCAAAGAGTATAAATATTATGTATAATATACAGTTAAGCAACTATCATCCTTAAGCATTTGATTCCCTTCATAACAAATGAATAGCTTAAT
>JBDLSS010000248.1:0-3250 GCA_039799345.1 Pseudomonadota bacterium | reverse complement strand
AGCCACCGTTTATGTGGATGGCAATGTAATCAAAACCGAACAATTATCAGGAAAATTACTTTCCACAGGGCAAGATACCTTTGCTTATAGAAGCTGGTTTAATATTGGTCGTCGAGACCGTTTAGGGGGCACACCATTTTACGGAACACTTGATGAAGTTCGTGTTTATGACCGTGTGCTTTTGGCAGATGAAGTCAAACAGCTTGCCGATAATAAACAAGCGGTCTCTAATGAACTCAATGTTTCCAGCAGTGCCACCAGTAATGTTCAACGTTGTACCTCTGTTCTGGAAACTTTAGGGACAGCCAAAATGCAAAATGCGGTTATCCCTATCGAAGTGCCCAACATCATCTTTTGTGGCGGTATTCAGGTAAATTCTGGGCTACGCAGAAATTTGGTGACGCAAAAGCTTGGAGACGAAGTCAATATTACGGGCAGCATTAAAGTAAAATCCCCGCAATACCTTGGAAAGCCTGCTAACGTGGTAGTTTACGCAAGCTATATTCCACAGAACAGTCAAACCCCCATTAACTTCATGATGACTTCAGAAAATAAAGCGGTTCTTCAAGAAGGAACTGACCTACAGTCATTCTTTACCTTTAATTTGAATGAAATGAATGACTTTCAAATATATAAGGGTAAATTTATCGGGACAGGACATTTACTGGTTTATTTTGGGATCAGATTGCTCTCGGATGGGATTGTGATCGCAAATAGCAACCCCATTGACATTAACATTAATCCTGAATGAACAACGCAAGATAGGGGTTAGCCACCCGCTTTGAAAAATGGGAATTTAAGATCATGGCAACTTTTGAGATTTTTAAATCCCCCCTGCCCCCTTTTTCAAAGGGGGAGCACTTAATTTTTATATTTAATACGGAGAAAAAACATGTCTACTCTTAGCATCAAGAAATTAGTTGAAGGCACTGGCGCAACGCCCACCAAGGGCAATAAAGTCTGCGTGCATTACACGGGATTTTTAACCAACGGTAAGAAGTTTGATAGTTCCGTGGATCGTCATGAACCCTTTGAATTTATTCTAGGCATCGGTCAAGTGATTGCAGGCTGGGATCAAGGTGTTGCGCAAATGAAAATTGGCGACAAAGTTGAATTAACCATTCCCCCAGAATTGGGTTATGGGGCGCGTGGGGCGGGCGGTGTGATTCCTCCCAATGCCACGTTAGTCTTTGAAGTCGAATTATTAAGCTTCAAATAAGCGATTTAGCGCGTTACCGAAACAGTTTTGGTAGCGCGTTATTGAGTCCTGTCAGCTTTCCAGCGTTCTTCACTATTTCTCACATCGTCCGTTCTAAGCAGTTGTCAATTTTTATCTTGTTCGTATGCTCCCATATCAATGCCATTAAGCATAACCCAAAGAATCATAAGGCTTAAATCGAATATTAGACCCGCTAGGTTTTAAAAACCTCGCAGGTTTTGAGTCTGGCGTGATTGAGGATTAGTGGCATATTACCTACTACATGGGGATGCCAATGATGCCAGTGGCAATGGGTATCACGGCACGATGACTGAGCTTGTACCCACAACGGATCGTTTTAACCAAGCCAATGGGGCTTTACAGTTCAATGGCACAACTTCTGCCATCGATGTGCCATACAGTCTGCCTTTTAATGTTGATCCCTTCACGATAACGGCATGGATAAATTGGGCGGGGAGTTGTCCGAATACTTATACAGCCTACAGTGAATGCGTTATTTTCATGCGGGAAAATATGTACGCGCTTGCTGTGCGAGATGGAACGCTACAATTTGCGATAGGCACGCTTTCTGCGAAAACGAACAGTTGGCAATGGATAAACACAGATGTCAAGATTCAAGCAAACCAATGGACGCATGTCGCACTGCAGTTTGATAAAGGCAGTATTGCCAGTGTCTACATTAATGGCAAGTTCATTAAATCCAACTTGTATCCAGATCGCGTACTGTATGCAGACCCGTTCATCATGTATTACGGCATTCCGCTTTCGATTGGTCGACGCACTGCATTAGGAGGCACGCCTTTCTATGGTGCATTGAGCGACATACGGATATATAACCGCGTTCTTACTGTAGAAGAATTAGGGCAATTAGCAGAAAACAATACGCCGCAATTTACCACTGCGTGGATAAATTGGGATGGGATTTGTCCTAATCATTATTGGGATGATAATGAAGTATTATCTTTAGCCGAGAGTCAGTTTATGCACTCTCTGTGCGGCGCGGAACATTACAGTTTGCAATTTATACACTGGACAAACCGTGGTCTTGGATTGATACGGGTTTTGCAGTGCCTATGAATAAATGGACACATGTGGCATTACAATTTGATGCTGATAACCTCGCCACCGTTTATGTGGATGGCAAAGTAATCAAAACCGAACAATTATCAGGAAAATTACTTTCCACAGGGCAAGATACCTTTGCTTATAGAAGCTGGTTTAATATTGGTCGTCGAGACCATCTAGGGGGCACACCATTTTTTACGGCACACTTGATGAAGTTCGCGTCTATGACCGTGCGCTTTTGGCAGATGAAGTCAAACAGCTTGCGGATAATAAACCGATTGTTTCTATTGAAAACAATGCCCCCTAACTTTTTGATGACAGTGCTTAAACTTCCAACTTCAATAAATATTCCAAATAAGCCCCATAACCATTCTTACTCAAAGGCTTAGCTAAGGCAGCCAATTGTTCATTGTTGATGTAACCCTTGCGCCATGCGATTTCTTCAGGACAAGCAATTTTTAAGCCTTGACGCTTTTCAATGGTTTCCACAAACAAGGACGCTTCCAATAAAGATTCATGTGTGCCCGTGTCTAGCCATGCCATGCCACGCCCCAGCATTTCTACAGATAAGACGTTGCGTTCTAAATAAATCTTGTTTACATCCGTGATTTCTAATTCACCACGTGCTGATGGTTTGATTTGTTTTGCAATATCAACCACATGATTATCATAAAAATATAAACCCGTGACTGCATAATGCGACTTAGGTTTTACGGGTTTTTCTTCCAAGCTGATAGCCTTACCTTGCTTATCAAACTCAACCACACCATAACGTTCAGGGTCTTTCACGGGATAGGCGAAGACAGTCGCGCCCGCATCTTTTTCTGCAGCGCGTTGTACTTGTTTTTGAAAATCATGTCCATAGAAAATATTGTCGCCCAATACCAAGGCACAACTGTCACCCCCGATAAAATCTTCACCAATTAAAAAAGCTTGTGCCAAACCATCGGGGGAGGCTTGCACGGC
>JBDLSS010000247.1:0-10160 GCA_039799345.1 Pseudomonadota bacterium | reverse complement strand
TTCACCGCGTCGGGAGTCATGAGTTTTTTCGGGGGCACGATTAAATACGCATAAGCGCGGTGATGTGAACGTCCCACTCGCCCGCGCAATTGATACAACTGCGCTAAGCCGAACTTGTCGGCACGGTTAATCATAATCGTGTTGGCGTTGGGCACGTCGATGCCCGTTTCAATAATCGTGGTGCACACTAACACATTGAAACGTCGATGATAAAAATCTTGCATCACCTGTTCTAATTCACGTTCCCGCATTTGTCCGTGCGCAATTTGTACCCGAGCCTCAGGCACGAGCTGGCTCAAATCATTTGCCATGCGTTCGATAGAATCGATGTCATTGTGCAAAAAATACACTTGCCCGCCGCGTTTTAACTCCCGCAACAAACCTTCTGCCAAAGTCGGCGTATGCCATTCTTTTACAAAGGTTTGCACCGCTAAACGCCGTGAAGGTGGCGTGGCAATAATTGACAAATCGCGCAGCGCAGATAATGCCATATTTAACGAGCGTGGAATGGGGGTGGCGGTCAAAGTCAAAATATCCACTTCCGCCCGCAAAGCTTTAAAACGTTCTTTCTGTTTGACCCCAAAACGGTGCTCTTCGTCAATAATCACCAAGCCCAAACGTTTAAATTTTACGTTATCTTGTAATAACTTATGCGTGCCAATGACAATATCAATTTTCCCGTCAGCAATTTCTTCGAGTGCGCTATCAATTTGTTTTTTGCTGCGAAAGCGTGAAAGCTGCTCCACTTTCACCGCCCAATCGGCAAAACGATCCTGAAAGTTTTGATAATGCTGTTGTGCAAGCAAGGTTGTGGGCACTAATACGGCAACCTGCTTGCCATCTTGCGCCGCCACAAATGCCGCCCGCATCGCCACTTCAGTTTTCCCAAAACCCACATCACCGCACACCAAACGATCCATCGGACGCTTGGAATACATATCTTCCAGCACCGCATCAATCGCAGTTTGTTGGTCAGCGGTTTCTTCAAAAGGAAAAGTGGCGGCAAAGGCGGCATAATTTTCCGTATCGGGTTGAAACGCATAGCCTTGGCGCAAGGCTCGCCGCGCTTGCACATCTAATAATTCCACTGCAATATCTTGTACTTGTTGCGCGGCTTTACGCTTGGCTTTTTCCCATTGCCCCGAGCCGAGACGATGTAGCGGCGCGTGTTCCGTGCCTGTGAAACGGCTGACTAAGTACAATTGCGCCACGGGTACATAGAGCTTGTCATGATTGGCATATTCTAAATGCAGAAATTCTGCGGGAATCCCGCCCCGATCCAAAGTCACCAGCCCCAAATAACGCCCCACACCGTGTTCTTCATGCACCACGGGCGCGCCTAAAGTCAGCTCGGTGAGATTGCGAATAATCGAATCGCTGTCACGAGTTACCGTTTTTTGGCGCAAACGCCGCTGGGCAACCCGTTCCCCAAACAATTGGGTTTCGCAAATCACCGCAAGCGGTTCAGCAGTTTGAATGAATAAACCTTTTTCCAAAGGCGCGACCGTCAACGCTAGCCGCATTTTTCCCTTTAAAAAGTCTTGCCAATTTTCAACAAGTTGCGGGCGAATTTCGTGGCGATGTAATAATTCTAAAAGGGTTTCGCGCCGTCCCGTGGTTTCTGCGGTGAACAGCACGCGCCCTGAAAATTCAGTTAAAAATTGTTGCAAGGCTGCCAAAGGTTGCGGGGCGCGGGCATCAATCGGCAAATTGGGGGGCAGTGCGGTGGCGAAATTTTCCCGCGTTGCGACTTCTTCACTTAAAGCAATGTGCGGATAACGTTTTAAGGCTTCAAAAACTTGATTGGCTTGTAAAAATAAATTGCTGGGGGCTAATAAGGGGCGTTCCACATCATGGCGTAATTGTTCATAACGCTTGTTGATTTCATCCCAAAATTGTTCCGCTGTTTCCAAAACCCCCGCCACGCTGATGACGCGCCCCGTGGCGGGCAAATAATCAAATAAAGTTTGCGTATTTTGGAAAAATAGCGGCAAATAATATTCAATCCCCGCAGGACTTAAACCATTGCTCACGTCACGATATAAGGGGCTGCGCGTCGGGTCGCCGCTAAATTGGGTGCGCCATTGGGTGCGAAATAGGCTAATGGCGGCTTCATCAAAGGGAAATTCGCGGGCGGGTAATAAACGAATTTCTTGAATTTGTTGTTGTGAACGCTGCGATTCTGGATCGAAAATGCGTATACTTTCAATTTCGTCATCCATGAAATCAATTCGATACGCCAGCCGACTGCCCATCGGATAAATATCTAACAGACCGCCACGCACTGCAAATTCACCATGTTCACGCACTTCGGAAACGCAACGATAGCCGCTGCTTTCAAATTGTTGGCGTAGGCGTTCTAATTGAATGCGTTGCCCACGATTGAATAACAAAGTGTGTTTACGCACATATTCGACGGGCGCGAGACGGTGCATTAAGGTGGTAATCGGCAGCACTAACACCCCATGCTCTAATTGGGAAAGTTGGGCGAGTGCGGTGAGGCGTTCTGAGATAATATCTTGATGCGGCGAAAAATTATCGTAAGGCAGCGTTTCCCAATCAGGAAAACTCAGTAAACTTAAATCGCGATGCGCGTAAAATTGAATTTCATCAATCAAACGTTGCACGCTGAGCATGTCGGGAGTGATGACAATCACCACGCCGCGTTGTTGCTCGGCAATTTGACTGATCATTAAACCACGACTGCTGCCGTGCAAACCGCCCCAAGTTTGGCGTTGTCCTTGAGGGCTGGGTAGAGTCGGAGATAAGGGATTTAAAGCGTGAGTAACGTCCATGATTAACAGCAAGCATCTTTTACTTTGATGAAAGTTGTGGCTATTTTAACCTGATTACTGGTGAAATGTTTGAGTTTGGATCAGAAAAAGCGTTAGGAGTTACGCAGTTGAATCCATATAATCCTTCAAATTTACTAGAAATATGAATGTGCACTGTATAATGATAACTAATTGTAAATAAAAGAATTCGTATTTAAACTGCGTAACTCCTAGTTCATTTTTTGAGTGGTATTTACTTGGCTTCTAGTCGCATTTTTTTGGCTTAATAACCCTGTTTTTCTAATTGATGACACGCCCTAGTATTATCTCGTCATTTATTTGGCTTTATCATTACTCTGAAATCTAAGCTATTCTTGAAGATGAGCATTAGTAAAGTAAACTTATGATGAACCATTATATTTTCTCTCGTTCTGTAATCAGCAGTCTTATTCTATTGTGTGGCTTAGTTCTCAGTCAGCGAGTTTGGGCACCACCACCGGGTTTTAATTGCACGACAAATCAGTGGATTATCGATACTATTCCATTAATTATGGAAGTTGTTTCTGTAAAATCCGCGCCCCCTTTTACCGTCAGTTTCAAAGCCAGACCACAAACCAACCTCATCAGTCAGGAATATTATTGGAATTTTGGAGATGCGTCCGAAGAAACTTGGATTAAGGGAAATGCAACGACATTTCACACTTACAATCGGGCAGGCGATTATTTAGTACGCGCCCAATTAAGGACGGAATATCAAGATTGGGCCTATGCCAGTATCACTTGTCACAATACTTATCATGGAAAACTGCAGTTTGAACTGACAGATGCGGGATTAGAGTCTAGTTATCACACTGTTTATATTCCGAGCACGGGTGAACTTTATATTCCTTATGTGGAACAGCTGGGCAATGTAAGCACTGCTTATGAAGTTTATTTGATGCAGCAAGAGGGTTTCAGTTTTAACTTGGATTTGACTCGGGTGAAAACTGTGCCTGTGCCGAATACAACAACAATGCCCATCCACGCAAGTTATGCCCCAAATATAGGTGTGGTGTACTTACCTTATGTGGAAGTTTTCGGAAATGCCCAAACAACTCAAAATTATGAAGTTTACTTACAGCAAAAAGCAGACAGTTTTATTTTTGATTTAGATTTGAATAGGGTAAAGTTGTATGAGTAATCCTCAAATAATTCCCAAAAGCATTTTTTAACTGACTTGTCGCTCAGGGGTTTGCTAAAATAGCGGAGGTTTAATCTAAGAATACTATTATCATATTGATTTAAATCTTAAATTAAACAGTTGTTAAACAGATGGTTATACCACTAACAAGAAAGAGAATGAGGGAGCAATTTTGAGTACCATAGAACAACAACGTTTTATTGCAGAAATATCACCGTTTGACCGCTTACGTGAAAATGAATTACGCACTGTGTCCGAAGCCATGGACATTGCCTATTTTAAAAAAGGACATCACTTAATTAGTCGTGACAGTGCGCCCACGCATTTATACATTATAATCAAAGGTATTGTCCAAGAAGTTGGCGAAGAAGGCACTTTGGGCGTGCATGTTTCTCAAGATATGTTTGATCCGATTTCCCTGCTGGAAGGGAAGAGTAAGAACGATTTTATCGTGCAAGAAGAACTGATTTGCTACACCTTGCCCAAAGAAATTTTCCTCACCCTGATTAATAACAATCAGGGTTTTCAAGAATTTTATTATCAAGATTTATCCGCCCGCCTCAATCGCATGATTGAACGCCGTAATAACAAAGATTTATCCTCGTTCATGGTCGCCAAAATTGGCGAAGCTTATATTCACCCTGCGATTTTTGTCGAAGCCAATGCCACCATTTATGATGCCGTGGTCACGCTAAAAAAACACAAGGCAACATCGGTGCTGGTGAAACGCGGTGAACAAGTTGGAATTGTCACCGATACCGATATTCGTGAACATGTGGTGTTGCGGCGTTGTTCTGTAGACGCGCCAATTGCTGAGATTGCGACCTACAATTTAATCAGTATGCGTACCGATGATTTCCTGTTTAACGCAATGTTATCGATGACGAAACATTCGATTAAACGCCTGATTATTTATGATTTGGAAGGCGGAATTGCTGGGGTTTTGGATCAAATGGACTTACTGAGTTATTTCTCCAATCACTCGCATTTAATCGTGGTGCAAATTGAACGCGCCGCCAATAAAGACCAACTGAAAAAAGCCAGTCAAAATCTCACCACCATGATTCAGACCCTGAATGCGAAAGGGGTTAAAATTCGCTATATCACCCAATTAGTGAATGAATTAAACCGTAAAGTATTTGAAAAGCTTTATGAATTTGTCGCGCCGCCCGAACTCATCGCAAATTCCTGTCTGCTGGTGATGGGCAGCGAAGGGCGTGGCGAACAAATCATGAAAACCGACCAAGACAACGCAATTATTTTGCGTGATGGTTTAAATTTCCCCGATCTGCCCGCGATTACCCAAGAACTCAGCGAAACTTTGATGAGCTTTGGCTATCCGCCCTGCGCAGGCAACATCATGGTGAATAATCCTTATTGGAGTAAATCGCTCAAGGATTATCAAGAAGAAATCTACCAATGGGTGAATTATCCCTCACACGATTCGATGATGAACCTTGCGATTTTCTTCGATGCGACTGCCGTTTCTGGCGATATGGAATTGTTGAACAGCATCAAAGATTATTTATTCCATCTGCTGCAAGACAACAAACCTTTTTATAGCGTATTTGCCAGACCCACCGTCGCCTTTGAAACCCCGCTCGGCATGTTTGCAAACTTTATTGTGGATAAATCGCATAATAATCAACTAAATATTAAGAAAGGCGGGATTTTCCCGATTGTGCATGGTGTTCGTAGCCTAGCCTTAGAATATCGTTTGAGCAAAACCAACACCATCGAGCGCATTAAAGAATTGGTGGAACTTGGGGTGTTTGACAAGAAAATTGGGGTCGAATTAATCGAAGCCTTCGCGTTTATGCTGTCTTTGCGCTTGCAAGCAGAATTAGATTATGCCGAATCTAAATCAGAACAGGGTTATAATAATTTTATCAATCCTGCAAAACTCAATAAATTGGAACGCGACTTGTTGAAAGACTCGTTTAAAATCGTCAATGAATTCAAAAAGTTCATTACGTATCACTTCAAGCTGAATATGGTGAGCTGATGATTGCCAGACTTCGTAGAAATTACAACCGCAAACAGCTTAAAGATGAGCGTTATGCTTTCCTATTCGACGAGCCGCCCGCTGGGGAATTGGTGTGTTTCGATTGTGAAACCACAGGTTTAAATCCTAAAAAAGCGGATATTCTTTCAATTGGCGCGGTGATTATTCAGGAAAATCGTATTCTGACCAGCCAGAAGTTAGAGCTGTTTTTAAAGCCGCCAAACGACATCGACGAAGCCAGTATTAAAGTACACCATTTACGGCATTGCGATTTAGAAAACGGTTTAGAACCGAATCAAGCGGTATTACGCTTTTTACGTTTTATCGGGGCGCGTCCTTTGGTGGGATATTATTTAGAATTTGATGTTGCCATGATTAATAAATATATCAAGCCGTTACTGGGAATTACCTTGCCAAATCAGCAGTTTGAAGTGTCGGCAATTTATCACGATAAAAAACAACTCGCGATTCCACAAGGTAATATTGACCTGCGTTTTGACACCATCATGGATGAATTAGAACTGCCCAAATTGGGTAAGCATGATGCGTTTAACGACGCGCTGATGACTGCGATGATGTATGTGAAATTGCAACATACGCCGCGACTTTGAAGTAAAGATTAAAAGCAGCCCCTAAATCCCCTAAAGGGGACTTAAAATAAAAAATATTTAGTTTTTAGCCCCCTTTAGGGGGTTGGGGGCTTCAGTTAAAAATCAACAAGGACAGATTATGATACGCAGTATGACCGCCTTTGCACGGCAAGAATGGCAAGAAAATTGGGGGCAACTCTGTTGGGAATTACGTTCAGTGAATCATCGTTTTTTAGAAATTACGATTCGCTTGCCTGAAGAATTACGCAGTTTAGAAGGAATAATTCGTGAGGAATTACAACAGCATTTGAAACGCGGTAAAGTCGATTGTAATTTACATTGGCAAACCCGTCAGGCAGACGTGCCGCAATTTAATATTAATTATCCCTTGTTGCGTCAGTTGTGGAATGCGGTGCAAAGCGTGCAGGAAATTGCAAAAGACTCGCCCACACCCAGTGCTTTGGAGTTATTGCGCTGGCAAGGTATGCTCGAAAGCAATCCCTTGAATTTAGACGAAGTGGCAGAAGGTGTGCTCAGCCATTTCAAACAGGCAGTGACTGCATTGGTGGCGCAACGCGAACGCGAAGGTGCACAACTTGCGAATTTAATGGAGCAGCGTTGTGTCGGCATAGCACGAGAATTGGCGCAAATTCGCCAAGAATTGCCGTGGATTTTACAAGCGCAGCGTGAACGTTTATTAAATCGGCTCACGGAATTAAGTGCCTTGAATAATGAACGTTTAGAACAAGAAGTGGTGATGTTTGCGCAAAAACAAGATGTAGCTGAAGAATTGGATCGCTTGGATACGCATCTGGCTGAGATTCAAAATAATTTAAAAGAAGCGCAATCGGTGGGCAGACGTTTGGATTTTTTAGTTCAAGAATTGCACCGAGAAGCCAATACTTTGGGCGCGAAATCGGCACATATTAATACCACGCGCAACGTCGTTGAATTAAAAGTGTTGATTGAACAAATGCGTGAACAAACTCAAAATATTGAATAATCAAGATTTATTCCTGAGAGTACGTTATGAATCTAGGTACTTTATACGTTATTGCAGCTCCTTCAGGAGCAGGAAAAACCAGTTTAGTCAAAGCCTTAATTGAAAGCTTGGAGCATATTCGAGTTTCTGTTTCATACACCACCCGTGCCCCGCGTCTCGGCGAGCAGGACGGAGTAAATTATCATTTCATCAGTCATGAACAATTTGAAAAGATGTTAGATACGTCTGAATTTTTGGAACATGCACAAGTCTTTGATAATTATTACGGTACGGGACAGGCTTGGGTCGATAGTGAATTAAAGAAGGGCGTGGACGTGATTTTAGAAATCGACTGGCAAGGGGCGCAACAAATTCGACGGTTGCATCCTGATTGTACCAGTGTATTTATTTTGCCGCCGTCGCGTGATGCTTTGGAGCAGCGTTTGTGTCAACGTAATCAAGACAGTGATGAAATTATTGCACGCCGTATGCAAGGCGCGGTTGAAGAAATGAGTCATTATGTCGAGTTTGATTACTTGGTAATTAATGATGATTTTCAAATTGCGTTGGCAGATTTGCAGTCCATTGTGAAAAGTCATCGTTTGCAGCAACATTTACAAAACGAAAAGTTGAAACATTTGTTAGTTGATTTGTTGGGTTGAGAGACTGCATTCTCAAATTGTCCGTGTCAGAATTCACAAGCTTATCCGAATTAAGTGGGATTATCCCAATAATACTTATGGTATTTTAATCGTGAAAGTTGTTTCATCCTGTGAATTCTGATGCAGATAATAAACAGGCTAATATCCTGATTTATTTATCACTGTGTTCTATCTAGTTGATATTATTGTTTAATTAAACTTTATGCAACCTCAACCATCTTAAAAAGCTTTGTAGAAATTCAGGTTGCAACAGGAATAATACAAACGTCACCACCGCACTGCCGATGCCTGTCACTAAAAAAATTTGCGGCGAATTCATGCCCATTTTTAACATCCACACCGTCGCCAAAGCTGAGAGCACCATGAGTAGCGCGTTCAATATATTGTTCGCGGCAATCACCCGTGAACGATGATGCGGATTGCTGCGTTGCTGCATTAACACATACAACGGCACGATGTAAAAACCGCCAAATAAACCAATCAACAGTAAATCTGCCAAAACTCGCCAATGGGAAACGTTTGCCAGAAACGCGCTCACATCGATTAAAGGCGCGGTTGTCGCAAATTGCGCCAAGCCTTGGCTGGCAAAATAAACATCGACAGAAAACACGCTCATTCCGATTGCGCCCAACACCACTAAACCTAATTCAATTCGTCCGCCTGAAAGTTTGTCGCATAAGGTTGAACCTGTGCCGATACCAATGGAAAATACGGTTAAAAGCAAGGTGATAACGTGTTCATTGCCGTGCAAGATTTCTTTGCTATAAGCAGGGAATTGCGATAAAAACGTCGCGCCGACCAGCCAAAACCACGAAATCGCTAATAAGGCTAGGAATACACTGCGATTTTCTGCACCATATTGCAAAGTATGCCAAGTTTCATAAGCGATATTCCAATTGATTTTGATTTTAGGATCGGCGGCTTCTGCGGGTGGAATCCACAAACTCGCAAACCAGCCCAAAATTGAAATAAATACCACCACGCCCGCCACAATCAAACTGCCATTGGGCTGAATTGCGACCACAATACCGCCCAAAATCGTGCCCAATAAAATGGCTAAGAACGTGCCCATTTCAATCAAGCCGTTGCCTGCCATCAATTCATTTTCGTGCAAATGCTGAGGCAAAATCCCGTATTTCAACGGCCCGAATAAAGTTGCTTGCGCCCCCATCAAAAATAACAGCACAATCAAACTCAGCACATCGGCAAAATAAAAGCCCGCAATTGCTAGTAGCATAATGATGATTTCTAAGACTTTAATCCAACGAATCAGCCGCGATTTCTCATATTTATCGGCTAACTGTCCCGCCGTGGCAGAAAATAAAAAATAGGGCAGGATAAAAATACCCGCACTCATCGTGACCAGTTGGTTGCTGTCGAGTCCAAACAGGCTGGCGTTTTGGAAAATAATCAAAATTACCAAGGCATTTTTATAGACGTTGTCGTTAAACGCGCCTAGAAATTGTGTCCAAAACAGCGGAAGAAATCGCCGACTTTTCAATAAAGGCAATTGGCTCATGAAGTTATCAAAGCTCCGTAGGGATAAACAATGAGGGCAAGTTTGGCATTTTTTGAGAAAGAAAAAAACTATAGTATTTAAATTTTAAAAATATAGGAGTTACGCTGTTGAATAAGTAACTGTTTGGTTTTACTGAAAAAATAATTATGCGGTGCACAATGCTAACTCATTATAAATAAAAGAATTCGTGTTTCAACTACGTAACTCCTAAAATAGACTGAAATTATATTTTCAATTATATAATTTATTTTTATTAGGGCGAGTCATCAATTAGGTTTTAACAGAAAGCAGCGCGTTTAAAAACCTTTAAAGAAGCCCCCAACCCCCTAAAGGGGGCTAAACACAAACAAGTTATTTAATGTTTAATGTTTTAAGTCCCCTTTAGGGGATTTAGGGGCTGGTTTTAAGGTTTAGCCCTCTTTAGGAGGTTGGGGCGCAGTTAAAACTT
>JBDLSS010000246.1:0-3352 GCA_039799345.1 Pseudomonadota bacterium | reverse complement strand
CTTCAGACTCGAATGCCGCACCGATTTCATCAAATAAAAATAGCGTAGGAATTTCCACGTACTGATTAATAATTTCAGCAAAACTAATCAAATCACAGGGTTCAGGAATCGGTAAATCCAATTCCAGCAAAATATGACGCAACAAAGTTTCAACGCGGTGCATTCGTGGGTCTTGAAAATCAATAAACACCCACTGATAACCCGGTAACAACCAATTATTGCGCTGATGGGCGCGTAATTCATTGCTGGGTGTGTCGACAATGCGCCGTACATAATGCAGCAAGGAAGTTTTACCACTGCGTTTCGCCCCGATAATCGCAGCATGTTGAAACGGTGTACCTTTCCATAAACTGAAAATACGTTTCAGCAAATATTCCCGCCCAAAAAATTGGCGAGGTTCAGTAATAGGCGGCCCAATAATAAACGGGCTGTGTTCAAAAGAATCTAGGTTTGGCAGACGGATTGACAAGGGCAGACTCGATGGGATTAACGAAGCCACACGCTCAGGGTTGAACCCTGCCGCAATCAATAATTCATCACGCTGGGGTGGTGAAAGTTCCAAAAACTCGGCGCACCGCAAAACATCCTCTCGCTGACGTGGTCGATTCACTTCGCCACTGAGCCAGCGCGACACCGTGGCGCGGCGCACCTTAATTTGCTGGGCTAATTCTAGCTCACTGAGAAACTGAGTTCTCAAGTGTTTGCTGAGTAGCTCTGCAAATGAGTGCATGGCGGTTTGCTTGCTTCGAGTTTTGGAAGAGGATTTCGAGATCATCTAATTTGGCGCATACCAGATAAGGAGTTATCACAAATAGTGTACCCTAAAATCCCTCATTCATGCTTAAATTTTGCTAAACTTAACACATTAGATAGAATGATTACACGAGCCGATGGCGACGTTGTTAGGGGTGATTTTATGTGGCGTTTTATGATAGCGATAAGTCTTGTGAGTAGTATGGCACAAGCCGCAGATGTGGTAGTGGTGCGTTCCAACGCAGCAGAATATCCGAAAGGAACTTTATTGGACAGTCAAACTGCAATCAACTTGCCAGCGGGCAAGGAAATGACGGTAGTATTTTCCAATGGGCAGGCTCAAACCTTGAAAACTGCTTACGAAGGCAATTTACAAGACAACAGTGGCAAAACAGCGACTACAGGCTTGGTGGAAACCTTGGCAAGCCTGATTAATACCGAACAAGCAATTACCCGAGGGCATGATATTCCTCAAGATGTATGGTTGGTGGACATTAGCACGAATAAGCGTTTTTACTGCGTCGCTGCGAATGAGCATGTCACCTTGTGGCGACCCGACAGTGAAAGTAAAACCGCAAGCACTTTACAAATTAAACACAAGCCCACGGGACAACAAGCCCAAGTGGTGTGGCCTGCAAATAAATCCACAATTGAATGGCCCAGTCATATGCCCGTGGTGTATGGTGATACTTACACTTTAGAATTAAGCAGTTTACGTGGACACTCTACTTTCAAAAAATTGGTTTTATATCAGTTACCTGAGAGTCTACCCAGCAAGTCACATCAAGTGGTGTGGATGGCGGGTAAAGGCTGTATTCCTCAAGCGAATCTGTTGTTGGTTAATTTACGCTAAATATCCATACTTTAAACCCCGCTCCGAGTGAATTGGAGCGGGGTTTTTCTTTCTTAAAGCGTTACTCTAAACGCACGACAAGGACTGTCCTAGATCAATGTCTTTCAGCAAAATAATATCTAAAATTAACTTAAAGTTAATGTGTCACACAATATGATATGTTAGATTGCCCTGTTCTCTTGAAAATTACGGATTAAACTAAATAATGATTACACCGATGACACTTGCTCATCCCACAATCGCTTGAAAATATAATGAGTTTCCCAACTTCTTGTATGGATGATTACGATAACGAAGCTATTTCAATTACCGACGCTTTACGGCGTATTGAAAATGATTTAACCCCGCTTACCGATAGTGTGCAAGTTGCTATTCGTAACGCGCTGGGGCGAGTTTTAGCTCAAGATGTCTGCTCATCACTCAATGTGCCCGCCTTTCCTCATTCCGCAATGGATGGTTATGCTTTACGTCATTGCGATGCGACTACTCGTTTACAGGTGGTAGGGACAGCCTTTGCGGGAAAACCCTGCACACAAGTCATTCAAGCAGGGGAATGTGTACGCATTTTCACAGGGGCGATGTTGCCCAAAGGTGCGGACACGGTGGTAATGCAAGAATATGTGCAAACCGATGGCGAATGTATTCAACTCACTGCCCCTTACACCCAAGGACAGCATATCGTCAATATTGGGGAAGATGTCAGCGTTGGGCAAATGATTCTCAGTGCGGGCAAGCGTTTATTACCTGTTGACTTGGGTTTATTGGCATCTTTGGGCATTACAGAAGTTGCCGTAAAACGGCGTTTGCGGGTGGCATATTTTTCCACAGGGGATGAATTATGTGCCTTGGGACAAGTGCCGCAAGCAGGTCAAATCTATGACAGCAATCGTTATAGTTTGGCAGGTTTACTGAGCCGTTTGGAGATGGAAGGCATCGATATGGGCATTATTCCAGATCATCCTATCGCTGTGGAAAACGCATTTTTACAAGCTTCGCAAGCTTGTGACGCAATTATCACCTCGGGCGGGGTATCAGTGGGGGATGCAGATTTTGTCACCACCGTATTGCGTAAAATCGGGCAGATTCATTTCTGGAAAATCGCGATGAAACCCGGTCGCCCACTGACTTTTGGAAAAATTCAACAAGCTATGTTTTTTGGTTTGCCCGGTAATCCTGTCTCAATGATGAGCACTTTTTATCAATTCGTGCAGCCCGCTTTACGTTATATGCAAGGACAGCAAAAAGTTCCTGTCTTACGTTTTCAAGTGCCCTGCCTCTCGCCGCTGAAAAAGCTACAGGGACGTGTAGAATTTCAACGAGGGATTTTAGTGCCCAATGAGCAAGGTGAACTGAGTGTACGCAGCACTGGGAAACAAGGCTCGAGCTTGTTAAGCTCGGTCAGTCAAGCGAACTGCTTCATCGTTTTACCCGTAGAATGCAGCAAAGTAGCTATTGGGGATAAGGTGTGGGTCGAACCTTTTGAAGGCTTAATTTAATCTGGGAAATGCTGTCAGTGTTAGGGCGTGTCATCAATTAAGTTTTAACAGCAAGTAGCGCGTCTAAAAACCTTTAAAGAAGTCCCCAACCCCCTAAAGGGGATGGCTAAATCATTAACGGTTATTTAATTTAAGAACAATAGGTTACATACACTTTGCTATTTATCACTGTTTTTCTATTTTCTGTTTTGATAAGTTTGACCAGCTAATTTTCTCTTTCGTGAAAATTACAGGGCTGTTTTTAGTTGCA
>JBDLSS010000245.1:0-4849 GCA_039799345.1 Pseudomonadota bacterium | reverse complement strand
CTAAGTTCGCGTAACTCCTGTGAAATAGCTTCTGCAACCGCCACTTTGCCGTGTTCTGAACGCCATAGTTTTGATGCTTGTTCGGATTCTTCCAAAGCAATTTTTAAACTCTTTTCCAAACGCTCACGAGTGTTATTACTTAAACTGGCTTCAGCTTGCAGTTCACGCAGATTGTTTTGATCTTGTTCAATTTGTCGCGTAATGTCAAAAATTTTCTTTTGCAAGTGTTCATTGCTTTCGCGGGCGCGTCCAAGTTCTTCACTGAGATTTTTAATCTCATGTTCGTGTTGTAATTGTTTTTCTTCCAAACGAGCAACATGATCGTGTGCACTGCGCAGTTCTGCGGTTTGGCGATCATTGTCCACATGCAAAGATTTATTTTCGCGCGTGAGGTTATCTAGCATTGCCCGCAGTGCGATGATTTCCGTTTTGACCTGCGCCAATTGATCTACGGCAATTTGCTGCTGCTTTAAAATATCAACTTCTTGTTGTTGATAACGTTGTTTAATTTTATCCACTTCTTGCTGTGCAATTGCCTTCGCAGATTGCCATAAAATTTTGGTGGTTTCTAAGCCTGTACGTTGCACTTCCTCAGGAAGTTCAATAGGAGAATCTTCAATAAGTGATAAGGTAACTGTTTGTCGTGCCATGATAAGACCATTGCGAGTAAAACGAGAGGGGATAAGCGTTGTTTAAAACAATACGAATTGTTGAATGCTGTTAGCGTGAGTGAATAGTTTAGGAGTTACGCAGTTGAAACTAGGTTGAATTTCCTCGTTCCCAAACGCCATTTCACTGCCATTAAGTTAAGGAAAACCCCCCTTGTTTTTCATGCAAGAATTAGAGTTTCGGCAGGTTGGGTTGCCGTTGGCAACCCAACATTACCCTAAACTTCCCCAAGCATTGTATTTTTTCATTCCATATTTTCCATGCTATGGGCACTGACCCTTAACTTCATGGCATTGAAACTCCGTTTGGGAACGAGGAAATTCAACTGTGTAATTCCTATAGTTTAAACTATTTTCAGATTATCGCTAATACCTTAGTGATTTTGATTAGGTTCTAAGCTTTCCTTTCCTCGCGGCGTTTGGAAAAATAGCGATTGAAAGAGATAGACACAAGACTCCCCAAAAAATTGCAGTTAAATTTTACAATTTAATGTCGGATTCCCCAAATGGGTTTCAATTCCGTATCTAAAAGCTGATGTTCAATTAACCATTCTCGCGCATCATCCGCATCTTGTTCAAACCAAGCCTGCGCTGAACCCAAGCGAAAGGTATAACCCCACGCATCCATATCCGCCAACATTTGCGCCCGATTCATTAGCGACGGCAAATAATCTGCGAGCACGATTTGTAAATAACACACCCCATTTTCTTCAATAATTGCGCCCCCTGCGTCTGTGTCCAAATCATGGCGGCGTAAATCATCCATACAAATATAATGACAAGCTTCATGCAAAGCGGAATGAATCGGTGTATCCGCACGCACTAATAACTGATTGCCCAATAATCCCGCCTCACTCGTGCCCCAATAACTGCCCGGAATTTCCACCCCCAAGGCAACTTCCACCACTTTCATTCCATATTTTGTTAATAAGGCTTGTAAGGGCGCAAAACCCATCTCGCCACAACACAGCACTTCGGGTTGTTCAATCCACCCACTTTTAGATATTGTCATCGCTTCCACACTGAGAAAATTAACAGGGATACACTGATTTTTAGTCAGTAATCATGCTATGCTTAGAATCGCTAAAATTAAGCAAAATCCTTGAGTTTTGCCTAAGAATAGCCTTGTTATAAAGAAAATTTTGAAAAAAATTTCACCAAATAAGTCTATGATTTAATATAAAATATATTTTACATGGACGTTTCTGATAAAGTAATGTGTGGAAAATCACGCCGTTAATTTCATTACACGGCAGGGATTTCTATAGCTTACATTTAGACATGGAGGAGAACTCAGTTGAGTAACCTTGCCTATCTTTATCATGATGATTGCTTACTGCATGATATGGCAGAAGAACATCCTGAATGTCCCGCCCGAATCAGCGCAATTGAAGATCGGATGCGGATGGCACATATTTTTGATTTCGTCAGACATTATGAAGCGCCACCCGCCACCCGTCGCCAATTGGCGCGTGTACATGATCTTAAATATGTAGATAAGATTCTGAATTATGGCGGCACTCACGAAGAATACGAACATTCTTATCTCGATCCCGACACTATTATCACCCCACAAACCCCACAATCTGCGATCCGTTCCGCAGGCGCGGGTGCTTATGCCACTGATTTAGTGATGGAAGGCAAAGCCCGTGCTGCATTTTGCAATGTGCGTCCACCGGGTCATCATGCAGTGCGCAATGGCGCAATGGGGTTTTGTTTTTTTAATAATATCGCGGTTGCCGCCTCTCATGCGATTCATGAACACGGTTTGCGGCGCGTTGCGATTTTAGACTTTGACGTACACCACGGCAACGGCACAGAAGATATTTTTCACGATGATCCGCGCGTGTTATTCGGTTCAACCTTCCAACATCCGCTTTATCCTTTCTGCGGCGCAGACAGCAGCAACGAACATATTATCAATATGCCGCTCCCTGCGGGCACGAATGGTGAAAAGTTCCGCGCCGCCCTCGCCGAACACTGGTTTCCTGCCGTCGATAAATTCAAACCTGAAATGCTGTTCATTTCCGCAGGTTTTGACGGGCATTACGATGATGAAATGTCGAGCTTTCGCTTACACGCCGAAGATTACGTGTGGGCAACCCAGCAAATGTTAGCGATGGCAGACAAGCATTGTAATGGTCGCATTGTCTCAATGTTAGAAGGCGGTTACGAACTGCATTCCTTGGCGCGAAGTGTGGTTGCGCACATTAAAGTTTTAATGCGTCTTGGTTAAAATCATTCGTAATATTAATTATTAAGTCAGGATTTTAGCCTGCGTGTTGTCTGAATCAGGATTCACAGGATTATCCGAATTAAGCAGAATTAATCTTTAATATTAAGAAAATATTAGGTCTTTTAATTCTGAAAATCCTTTAATCCTGTAAATTCTGATTCAGACAATCATTCGTAAAACGTCCCCAAATCATGACATAGTCTTACCCAATATCGCATAAGATTTGGCACGATCATACCCATCACATCACTCTCACTTACCGAAAGTCAGGAGCACACCATGGCGAAAAAATATGTCTATTCCTTTCAAGAAGGCGATGGAAAAAATAAACGCCTGTTAGGAGGAAAGGGCGCGAATCTCTGTGAAATGACCCAAATTGGCTTAAACGTCCCGCCTGGATTTGTGATCAGCACAGAGGCGTGTATTGAATATTTGGAACAGCGCGAATTACCCGAAGGGGTGATGGATGCGGTACGCGTTCAGATTCAAGAATTAGAACGTGCCACAGGCAAAGGCTTTGGTGACGCGAATAATCCCTTGTTAGTTTCCGTGCGTTCTGGGGCGGCAAGCTCCATGCCCGGCATGATGGACACCATTTTAAACCTCGGTTTAAATTCCAAAACCCTGCAAGGCTTAATCGCACAAACCAATAATCAACGCTTTGGTTATGATGCGTATCGGCGTTTTATCCAGCTTTTCGGCAAAGTGGCTTTAGGGGTGGAAGATGAACATTTCGATGCGCATTTTGAAGCCGTTAAAAAACGGGTGTGGGCAAAAGATGATATTGCCTTAGGCATTCCTGAACTCGAAGAAATCAGCGATTTATTTTTAAACGTGGTGCACGAAGACACGGGCAAGCCTTTCCCTGAAGATGTTTATGAACAATTAGAAATTGCGATTAAAGCGGTGTTTAATTCATGGACTGGGAAACGCGCGATTGATTACCGCCGCGAATTCAACATCACCCCCGATATTGCCAACGGCACAGCGGTGAATGTGGTCAGCATGGTGTTTGGCAACATGGGCAATGACTGCGCCACAGGCGTAGGTTTTACCCGCAATCCCGGCACGGGCGAAAACCAAATGTACGGCGAATATTTGGTCAACGCGCAGGGCGAAGACGTGGTTGCAGGGATTCGTACCCCGAAACCTGTGCAAGATATGCAGCAAGAAATGCCTGAGATGTACAAGCAATTGCTCGCACTGCGGGAAAAATTAGAAAAACATTATCGCGAAGTGCAAGATTTTGAATATACCATTGAAAAAGGCGTGTTGTACTGCCTGCAAACCCGCAACGGCAAAATGAACGCCACGGCAATGGTTCGCACCTCGGTCGAAATGGTGACGGAAGGTTTAATCGTCAAAGACCAAGCCTTATTACGGGTCAATCCCAATCATTTAGAACAATTATTACACCCGCGTTTAGACCCGCATTACACCGCCGAAGCCTTGGCACAAGGGCTGCCTGCCTCTCCCGGTGCGGCTTCAGGACATTGCGTATTTGATGCAGACCGCGCCGAACTTTTGGGGCGTGCGGGCGAAAAAGTGATTTTAGTGCGTGAAGAAACCAAGCCTGAAGATATTCATGGCTTCTTCGCCGCCCAAGGAATTTTGACCAGTCGCGGTGGGAAAACCTCACATGCGGCGGTGGTGGCGCGGAGCATGGGGAAAGCCTGTGTCGCGGGCGCGGAAGGCATTGTGGTGAATACTAAATTGCGTCAAGCCACCATCGGCGAAAAAATGCTGATTGAAGGCGACATTATTACCATCGATGGTTCTTCTGGGAAAGTGTATTTCGGCGCGTTGCCCACCTTGCCGCCGGTGTTTTCTGAGGAATTGAAAGTGTTATTGGGCTGGGCTGATACGGCTGCCAGTTTGAAAGTCATGGCAAATGCCGACACCCCTGAAGGCGCGGCGCGGGCGCGGGAATATGGTGCGGCGGGCA
>JBDLSS010000244.1:0-17245 GCA_039799345.1 Pseudomonadota bacterium | reverse complement strand
GGCATTGCCCACCGTAACATAACATGCTGCCAATTTTTGGTGGGCGATGCCCACCCTACCAAATTAAAATCCCCTGAAGGGGATTTAGGGAGCGCAGTTCGCTTTAACACAGTATCTCTCACTTAGAAAGCTGTCTATACTCATAGACTGCAAGCATTTCATCTCATTTTGAGGACAGAACATGGATAAACCAGATTCAGGCGGCGGATTATTTGGCTGGGTAAAAAATTTATTTGTGGGCAGCAGTGCGCCCAGTAATGGTAGCACGTTTAATTTCGATACTAATTTAGACGCGAACGACATGACGATGTTGAGCCAATTACAAGCGGCACAACAATATCGTAACATTATTTTATCCGCAGCCAGCCGTTTTAACTTTCCGCCCTCAGTGATTTGTGGGATTGGTTCACGCGAATCGCACTGGGGTTTAGCCTTGAAACCGCCAGGTCCAGGCGGCACGGGCGATTTTGGCAAACGCGCTGCACGCGCCGCACGCACCACCGCATTACCCCCTGATGGCGGTGGTTTTGGGCGTGGTTTATTACAAATCGATTATGATTGGCACGAGTTCGCCCGCACAGGCAACTGGCGTTCACCGCAAGATAATATTTTGTACGGCTGCCAAGTCTTAAACCAAAGTCGGCAATTTTTACAGCAACGCATTAATCTTGCGCCTGCGGATTTATTACAAGCAGCTGTAGCCGCTTATAATTGTGGCGCAACCGCAACTCTCGGTGCATTGCAAGCGGGTTTAGATGTGGATTCTAAAACCACGGGCGCGGATTATTCCAGCGACGTGTTAAATCGTGCGGGTTGGTTTCAACAAAACGGTTGGGCTTAAAGTTCACAATGGCTGCAATCCTGCGTTTTGAACATTTGAGCAAGCGTTATGCAACGCAAACTGTGCTCAATGATTGCAGCTTAAGCGTGCAGGCGGGCGAGTTTTTCGCATTGGTGGGGGTGAATGGTGCGGGTAAAACCACTTTGATGAAAAGTTTGCTGGATTTTTGTGAACTGAATCAAGGTGAAATTTATATTTGTGAACAGTCGCATCTTCAGCCCCAAGCCCGTCGTCACTTGGCTTTTTTACCCGAACAATTTCGCCCGCCCAGTTATTTAACGGGGCAAGATTTTTTAAAATATGTCACCAGTTTATACGGGCAACACTATGACACAGCAAGGGTTTCAAAACTCTGTGAACAATTAGATTTAGCCCCAAGTGCACTTTCACAAACCGTGCGTACTTATTCCAAAGGCATGGCGCAAAAGCTGGGTTTGATGGGTTGTTTTTTAAGTAAAAAGCCCTTATTAATACTGGATGAGCCGATGGCAGGTTTAGACCCCAAAGCCCGCGCTTATTTGAAACGCTATTTATTACAGCTCAAACAACAAGGAACAACCTTGTTTTTCAGCACACATTTATTAGCAGATGTTGAAGCTTTATGCGACCGTATGGCGATTTTACACGCAGGACGCTTACAATTTGTGGGCAGCCCCGCCGCGTGTTGCGCCCATTATCACACTGAAAATTTAGAAGAAGCTTACTTACGCTGCATTGGGGCTATGTCTGAAACGCATCCTGAATCCATTCCGCCGTTGCCGTCTGCATCGTGCCCATAATCGCCAACACATCAAAACGACAAATTGGAATTTCAGACAAATTTTGTAAATATTCTTGCGCGGTTAAAATAATTTTCTGCTGTTTGCGGAAATTCACACTTTCTGCACTGCTACCGTGGCTTGCCGAGCGGCGATAGCGCACTTCCACAAAGACTAAAATCTGTTGCTGTTGCATGATTAAATCAATTTCGCCGTAACGACTGTGATAATTACGGTTTATCAGTTGTAAACCTTGCTGCTCTAAATACGCACAAGCGAAAGCCTCGCCCCATGCGCCGCGTTGTTGTTTGATGGTTTTTTCAGACATGATTTTATTCGGATTTTTATACGGCTTGTAACAATCTCAAAAATATACCGTGAATTTCCCGTGACAGTCTATAACAACTTGTACTTTTTATGCGGCAATCACGCATAGATTAAAAATTATTCCATTTTTTAAAACAACAACCTACACTATAAATATAGACATTTATAATTTTAGGAGCATGTTTAATGAAATACATCTACGGTGGTTTATTATTGCTGAGTCTCAGTTCGGCTGTCATCGCTGATGAAACTCAAGAATGGCAGGCTTTTGACTGGGGTGGAGTTGCGGGGATGCAGCGTGGCAATGAGTTTTTAACCGATCAAGGAATTAATGGTTGGTTCAAAGCCGATAATCGTTGTTTTATCGTGGTCACGGGGCTTGAATTGGCACGCAACTATCATGGACAAGGCATTGTTGCTTATCCTTATCCCGTTGGGGATATTTGGCAAGCATTTGAAGTGGATGGTGTGCGCGGAATTTTTAGTGGAAGCGATTTTGTGTTAGATAACGGAATTCGGGGTTTTGTCGATGAAAACCAAGATATTTGCTTTGATGGCAATAATGCGAATACCCTGTTGCGCGATTATCGCAATCTAAACAGCTTACCCAACGCTCCCATGCCCACTGAATAAGTATTATTTGTTCTTATCTCCTTCCAAATGCATGAGCGGTGTTTTTACACCGCCCACAGTTTGCATGTCGTATATTAATCTTTGATAATAAAGACTAGATTACTGGGTTAAACACGCCATATTCTCAACAAGAGGATGTGTCGCTTTTCTCTTTTTCGCCGCAATTTTGAAAAAGTTGGCAAGAAAAATGCTTAATTTCTCGCATAAATGCAAATAGATTTCAGGCATGTCTTCTTAGTAATCATCATTATTACTTTTGTTATCCACGAGTTAAGTGGTCATAACAAGCATTTTACTAAAGAAGGACTTTTTAAATGTTTCAACGTTTAAAAGAAGATATTGCCTGTGTGTTTGAGCGTGATCCTGCGGCGCGAACCACGTTTGAGGTTTTGACCAATTATCCAGGTTTACATGCGGTGCAATTACACCGCCTCAGTCACTGGCTTTGGTTAGCAAATTGGAAATGGTTAGCGCGTACTTTATCAAGCTTTACCCGTTGGTTTACAGGGGTTGAAATTCACCCCGGTGCGCAAATTGGTAGGCGTTTCTTTATCGATCATGGTATGGGTATTGTGATTGGAGAAACAGCATGTATTGGCGATGATTGCACCTTGTATCACGGTGTGACTCTTGGGGGTACGACTTGGCAAAAAGGCAAACGACATCCCACGTTGGGAAATAACGTGGTGATTGGGGCAGGGGCAAAAGTGCTCGGGCCGATTTTAATCGGGACGGGTGCGCGAATTGGTTCTAATGCAGTAGTTGTACATTCTGTACCTGATTATGCCACTGCGGTTGGAATCCCCGCTCGCATTATTGAAAAAAATAGTACGGGATTGGCACAGCACCAGAAAATTTTTGATGCTTATGGAATGCCCGCTGATGCCCAAGATTTAGACCCCGTGCAATATGCCATTAACAATATGTTAGATGACATTCATGCCTTGGAGTGCAAATTACAAAGAGTGAGTGTTGTGTTAAAACAATTAGGAGGTGAAGAACTCGTTGATGACGCGTTAGGCACTTGTCAGGTACGAATTAAAGCATCTGGTAATCCACTGGGTGATTCACTCAATGCGTTACCTGCTTGTCCACAAATACATAGCAAAGCACAAGTTAAGACGAACAATACTTGACTATTTTACTATGATATATTACACTTTACTATAACTGTTAAGGAATTCAATTATGAGACTTACCACGAAAGGGCGTTATGCCGTCACTGCTATGTTAGACCTCGCTATCAACCACGAACGTGGTCCGATTACCTTGGCTGACATTTCTCAGCGTCAAGGCATCTCTTTATCCTACTTGGAACAACTGTTTTCACGTTTGCGTAAAAATGGTTTAGTTGACAGTGCTCGTGGACCTGGTGGCGGCTACCGTTTAAGCCGTGCTGCGAGTGAAATTTCGATTGCATCCGTCGTGATTGCTGTTGATGAATCAGTCGATGCCACCCGTTGCAAAGGCACGACCAATTGCAGTGGCGAAGATCGTTGTTTAACCCATGAATTATGGACTGATTTAAGCACCCAAATTCGTGATTTCTTAAGCGGGATTACGTTGGCTCAAATCGTTGAAAAACGTTATCCCAAAGATGGAAAAGAACAACCCGTACGTGCCGAAACCACGCGCCGCGTTGCTCACCATCGTTAAACCTTAACGAGCATTAATGATGGTGGTTTATCTGGACAACAATGCCACGACCCCGTTAGATGAACGGGTTTATGAGGCGATGTGCCCGTGGTTAAAGTCCACCTACGGTAATCCCTCAAGCGTGCATAGTTTTGGACGTAAAGCCCGTGCTGCACTTGACCAAGCGCGCGAACAAGTCGCAGCCTTGGTCAATGCACATCCATCTCAAGTGATTTTCACCAGTGGCGGTACTGAAGCGAACAATTTTGCGTTGAAGGCGGTGAGCTTGCCTCCCGCCTCCCGCATTGCCATCAGTGCAATTGAACATGCCTCAGTGCTAGGTCCAGCATTAAACTTAAGCCAACAAGCTTGTCAACTTGACAAACTCCCTGTCAATTTTCAAGGACAGGTTGAACCTATAGTATCCCTACCTCCTGAAACCCGATTAGTTTCAGTGATGTGGGCTAATAATGAAATGGGTGCAGTGCAAACTGTAGCCCATTTCTCCGCCCTTTGTCGTGAACGGGGCATAATTTTTCATACCGATGCAAGCCAAGCGGTGGGCAAAATTCCTGTGGATTTTGCTGCCAGTGGCGCGCATTTAATGAGTTTTTCAGGACATAAATTTCATGCACCGCAAGGTGTTGGCGTTTTAGTCACCGATAAATTTAATGAACTAGAACCCTTGCTTCATGGCGGGGGACAAGAAAAAGGCTTACGCGGCGGGACTGAACCCGTCGCTGCCCTTGTGGGTCTTGGCAAAGCGGCTGAATTAGCCTTACAAGAACTCCCACAACGTCATCAAAAAATGTTAGCCTTAAGAAATGCGCTGGAAAATGCCGTGCGTCCTTTGGAAGGTGTGCACATCGTGGCAGAACAGGCAGCGCGTTTACCCAATACCGTGATGTTGACTGTCGCAGGATTTACTGGGGAAACTTTAGTGATGGAATTAGACCGTTGCGGCATTGCCGTTTCTAGCGGTTCTGCCTGTCACAGTGCCCACGCTGAACCCAGTCATGTATTGCTGGCAATGGGTTATACGCCTGAACAAGCGAAAAGTGCGATCCGTATCAGTTTTAGTGCACAAAATACACAAGCAGACATTGAAATTTTAGTACAAGCCCTTAAAAAACAATTAGACAACTTTCGTTCCTTTGCTGCAATGCAAGGCTTAATGATTTGATAGCGTTCGGGTCTTTAATACTCGACCTGTCGAGTGACCAAGCCGTCGACAGATAGAAGTCGTTAGCCTGCCTCTCCGTAAACGAAGAGCTTGCCAAAAATGCTAATATCCTAACCCGTATTAGCAGCATTGAACTATCCCTCTTGGGGGCGAGCTTTCATACCATAAAGGAAATCGCATGAATGTGAACTTACCGATTTATATGGATTATTCCGCAACCACCCCCGTTGATCCCCGCGTTGCTGAAAAAATGATGCATTACCTGACCTTGCAAGGCGTTTTTGGAAATCCCGCCTCACGTTCCCACAAATTTGGTTGGGAAGCAGAACATGCCGTTGAAGAAGCCCGTGAACACATCGCCGCTTTAGTCAATGCTGACCCAAAAGAAATCGTGTGGACTTCGGGCGCAACCGAATCGGACAATTTAGCGATTAAAGGGGTGGCGCATTTTTACCAAGCGCAGGGCAAGCATATTATTACCTGCAAAACTGAACATAAAGCCGTGTTAGACACTTGTCGGCAATTGGAGCGCGAAGGCTTTGAAGTCACGTATTTAGACCCGCAGCCCAATGGTTTAATCGACCTCAAAGAATTAGAAGCGAACATTCGTAAAGACACGATTTTAGTCAGTTTGATGCACGTCAATAATGAAATTGGTGTGGTGGCAGACATTGCCGCGATTGGGGAAATTACCCGCGCCCACAAAGTCTTATTTCACGTCGATGCCGCACAAAGCACGGGCAAAGTCGCGATTGATTTAGAAAAAATGAAAGTGGATTTAATGTCATTTTCGGCGCATAAAACTTATGGCCCTAAAGGCGTGGGCGCATTATATGTGCGTCGTAAACCGCGCGTGCGTCTGGAAGCACAAATGCACGGCGGCGGTCACGAGCGCGGAATGCGTTCAGGCACTTTAGCGACGCATCAATGCGTCGGCATGGGCGAGGCGTTCCGCATTGCGCGGGAAGAAATGCTCAGTGAAGGTGAACGCATTAAAGCTTTACGTGATAAATTGTGGAATGGCATCAAAGATATGGAAGAAGTTTATGTCAATGGCGATTTAGAGCACCGCGTACCGCATAATTTGAACGTCAGTTTTAATTTTGTGGAAGGCGAATCCTTAATCATGGCATTGAAAGACATCGCAGTTTCCAGCGGTTCTGCCTGCACTTCGGCAAGTTTAGAGCCTTCTTATGTGTTGCGGGCTTTGGGGCGCGATGATGAATTAGCGCACAGTTCTATCCGTTTCAGCATTGGGCGTTTTACCACAGAAGCGGATATTGATTATGCGATTGATTTAATTCGTCATAAAGTCGGAAAGTTGCGTGAACTTTCGCCCTTGTGGGACATGTTTAAAGACGGCATTGATCTCAAATCGATTCAATGGTCGGCACACTAACCAAAATTCGTTGTTACGACAGAGGAGTTAAAGATTATGAGCTACTCGGAAAAAGTTTTAGACCATTACGAAAATCCCCGCAATGTGGGCGCAATGGATAAAGAGGATACATCGGTGGGCACGGGCATGGTCGGTGCGCCTGCGTGTGGCGACGTGATGCGCTTACAAATTAAAGTCAACGAACACGGCGTAATTGAAGACGCGAAGTTTAAAACTTATGGTTGTGGCTCTGCGATTGCTTCCAGTTCTTTGCTGACGGAATGGGTGAAAGGCAAGACCTTGGAAGAAGCAGGCGCGATTAAAAACACTGAAATTGCAGAAGAATTAGCCTTACCGCCTGTGAAAATTCATTGCAGCGTGTTGGCAGAATCTGCGATTAAAGCGGCGATTGAAGATTATCAAAGTAAGAATGCTGCAACGACCGCATAAGCTGTTTTAAGATTTCTCTCCGTATTCAGCCCCCAAGCCAAGGCGCGGGGGTATTTTTTTGTCTGAATCAGGATTTACAGGATTATCCGAATTGAGCAGGATTAAACCCTGACACGAATCAATAAAATTAATCTTTTCTGTTATTCTGAAAATCCTTTAATCCTGTAAATCCTGATTCAGACAAATTTCAAGGATAATAAGCTTCTTTACGCTGTGCTTCGAGCAAGCTGAGATTATTCGGAAATAATACTTTTGCCACGCTGTAATAGGCTTCATCCGCCAAATCTCGACGGCGCATCCCAATACTTTGAACCACAGGGCAATAATGCAATTTTGCAACAATTTCTTGTTCGCCCAACACCTGCCATAAATGACTTAAGAAACCTTGGTCACCAATGAAAGGCACGACCTGATTTAAGCCTGTGGCGGTGGGATATTGCAGTGCAATCGGTTGTATCGGTAATTCGGTTTGAATTGCCGCTTGAAACATACGAGCATGAAAGCGTTTCAACGCCGTGCCATCGGTCGATGTGCCTTCGGGAAAAAATAAAATTCTATCGCCCGCACACAAGGATTTCGCCATCACATCCGAAGCCAATGCGGCCGCTTCAAATTGTCCGCGCCGCACAAATAATGTTCCTGAACGTGCACTGAGCCAGCCCAAAGCCACCCAACTTTTGACTTCTTGTTTGGCAACAAAGCGCACATAACCCACGCTTAGCAAAGCAAAAATATCAATCCAAGAAATATGATTGGCGACGTATAACACGGTGGTTTTCGAGGCTTCGCCCGATACTTGAACCCGCACTTTCAGCAAGGCGCATAAACCCGCACTCCACCACTGCACAATGCGCGGTGGTACTTGCGGGAACATACGTTTAAACACGCGACTAAAGGCAATTCCTGCCAGCAACATCCCCAGCACAATATGGCTGAGGACACATAATAATTTAAAAGATTTAAGCAGCAACTTCATGGAAGGATACAGCACTCGTAGAATGAGACGCGCTGGCTTCAGCACGTTGTATAAAATGTTTCAGGTAACGTTGTTGCAAATTGGCTTTGTCTAACAAAATAAATAAATCTGCCACTTTGAAATTTTCATCCCAGCAAGGTTCGCCACAAATCTGCACCCCTAAGCGTAAGTAAGCTTTTAATAAGGGGGGGATTTCTTGTTCATTATCCTGTGAAATTGCACCACGAATTAAAGGCACACGCGGGGTCACTTGCACAGAAGGATGGGCATAGCGTTGTAATAATTCATCAAATATCGGCAGATAGTCATCAGAAGGCAGGGGAATACTGGCGCAACCCATCAAATAATCAAATTGTTGGCTTACCATAAATTTGGCAAGACTGGCCCACAATAAGTGGATGATGGGTTTGTTGCGATAGTCGGCATGAACGCAGGTGCGCCCAATTTCCATAAACCGCCCTGACAATTTACGAATCGGGGTCAAATCAAACTCGGAGGAGGAATAAAATCCACCCGCTAAACCGATTTGGTCGCAGGTTAAAATTCGCGTATAACCCACCACTTGTTGAGTGACTAAATCGCGGGCTAATAAGTGATGACAATAATTATCGTATAAATCAATGTCGTAATTGGGAATATCGGTGTCTAAAGTCGCGCCCATTTCCAGAGCGAACACTTGATAACGTAAAGCTTGGGCTTCACGAATTTCAGCCAAGTTTTGGGCAAAATTCACTGAAAATTTATTGGAAATCGCAGGCTGGGGGGTTGTAAACAGCTGCATGATGCAATCCTCAAGTAGCAAGATTCATCTAGGCTAACAAGTGGCAATTGCAAAGCGATGACAAAGAAGTGACAAGAGCATGACAACGACCGTAAGGATCGTTAATATAGTATTTAAATGCTAAAGAGAAACTAATATAAAAATAACTATATGATTTCAATCTATTTTTAAAATAAAAAGACTATACCATATCTCCAAATAAGATGTGCTGAAAAACGAAGCGTATCACCGCCCCAATTCTTGTATAAAAAACAATGGAAGTAAGGGAAAGCGCATATAAAAATATGTTGAGAAAAAGAAAATTAGGAGTTACGCAGTTGAAAAACGAATTCTTTTATTTACAATAAGTTGGTATTATGCGATGCATATTCATATTTCTAGCAAAATAAAAGAGTTATGGATTCAACTGCCTAACGCCTATTTAGTGGGATAAAATGGGTAATAACGATTCATCTAGTGAAACACCATGCACAACGCTCGAAATCACAGCCCATTCAGCACCCGCCTTTCATGCGCCAATAACCACGCTTTACGCCGAATTCCGCCCGCATAACCTGTTAATTTTCCCGTACTTGCCACCACCCGATGACAAGGCATTATCAAAGCTACAGGATTATTTCGCATTACTGCACCCACCGCCCGTGCCGCCTTCGGTCTATTTAAAGCAGCGGCAATTTCACCATAAGCCTGCGTTGTTCCGAATTTGACTTGTTGTTGAGTATATTCCCAAACTTGCTGCGAAAATGCCGCTGCACCCTCCAAATCGATAGGCACAGTAAACTCGCGCAACGTGCCTGCAAAATATCCACTTAATTCACTCAGAGTCTTGGCTAAAATAGGTAATTCAGGAGTGAATGAAACATCAGGCTCGATTTCAATAAAATTACACTGCATCAAAGCATGTTCATGGGCAATTAAATGCAAATCACCAATGGGAGAACGAAAAATTGCGTGTCCAACTGACATATTATACCCCGCTCAGAAAGGCTAGAAATGCGGCTTCATCTAACACTTTCACGCCCAAACTTTCGGCTTTTTCAAGCTTACTGCCCGCTTCTGCGCCCGCTACCACATAATCGGTTTTTTTCGAGACACTGCCACTGACTTTCGCGCCCAAAATTTCTAAACGCGCTTTTGCCGCATCGCGTCCCATACTGTTTAAAGTGCCTGTGAGTACAAAAGTTTTACCTGCCAACACTTGCGTTTGTTCGGTTTTAACTTCGTTTTCAAGCCAATGCACACCCACCGCTTGCAATTGTGCAATCACTTCGCGGTTATGCGGCTGACGGAAAAAGCGATAAATATGTTGCGCGACCACTTCGCCTACATCGGGTACTAATTGCAAGGCAGCGGTGTCTGCGGCGGTCAATTTTTCCAAACTGCCAAAATGTTGCGCCAAGGTGCGGGCAGTCGATTCGCCCACTTCTCGAATCCCTAAAGCATATAAAAAGCGGGCAAAATTGGTTTGTTTGCTTTTTTCCAAGGCGCGTAAAATTCGGTCAGCGGATTTGTCGCCCATGCGTTCCAAGCTTGCCCATTGTTCACGCGGCAATTTGTAAATGTCAGCTAAATTTTCAATGCAGTTGCCATCAATTAATTGCTCCACTAATTTCTCGCCCAAGCCTTCAATATCCATCGCACGGCGAGAAGCGAAATGCTGCAAAGCTTGTTTGCGTTGCGCACTACAAAATAATCCACCCGTACAACGCGCAATCGTTTCCTCGTGTTCAACTTCGGAATCGCACACGGGACAGCGCGTGGGCAAGCTAAAAATTTCAGTGTTTTCAGGACGCTTATCAAGCAAAACCCGTAATACTTCAGGAATCACATCACCCGCACGGCGCACCACCACGGTATCACCAACCCGTATATCTTTGCGCTGAATTTCGTCTTGATTGTGCAAAGTCGCATTGGAAACGATAACCCCGCCCACACTGACAGGCTGTAAACGGGCAACGGGCGTTAATGCGCCTGTGCGTCCGACTTGGATTTCAATGGCTTGAATGGTGGTTAAAGCTTCTTCAGCGGGTAATTTGTGCGCGATTGCCCAGCGTGGGGCGCGGGATACAAAGCCGAGTTGTTCTTGTTGTGCCAAGGCGTTGACTTTGTAAACTACGCCGTCGATGTCAAATGGCAATTTTGCGCGACGTTCCAAAGTTTCACGGTAATAATTTAAACAATCGTCAATGCCAAAGCTAAGTTGCAAGTCTTTAGCAATCGGGAAACCCCACGTTTGCAGTTGTTGCAAGATGTCGTAATGTTTATTAGCAAGTGTGCCGCCTGAAACCAAGCCCACACCGTAAGCGATAAAACTTAAAGGGCGGGTTGCGGTCATTTTGGGGTCAAGTTGGCGCAAACTTCCAGCCGCTGCATTCCGAGGATTGGCGAAAGCTTTTTCCCCTTTGGCGATTTGTTGCTGATTGAATTTGTCAAAGCCTGCTTTGGGCATGATGACTTCGCCGCGCACTTCTAAAATTTCGGGATAGTTTTCACCTTGCAAACGCAAGGGAATCGCTTTGATGGTACGCACGTTGTGGGTGACATCTTCACCCGTGCTGCCATCGCCTCGGGTGGCGGCGGTGACGAGTTGACCTTGTTCATAACGCAAACTAATCGCAAGCCCATCTAATTTTGGTTCTGCAATATATTCAATTTGTTGCGTGCCTAAACGCTCGCAAACCCGCTGATGAAATTCTTGAACTTCTTCATCAGTGAAAGCATTGCTTAAAGACAACATCGGCAGCGCGTGTTGCACTTGTTCAAAAGCGGTTAAAGGCTGTGCACCGACGCGTTGCGTAGGGGAATCGGCGGTGATGCTTTCGGGATATTGGGCTTCGATGGCTTCCAATTCACGCATTAAAGCATCATAAGCATGATCAGGCAGTTGCGGCTCGTCAAGCACGTAGTAGGCATAATTGTGTTGGTGAATTGTGGCGCGAAGTTGTTCGAGTTGTTGTAATGTAGCAGTGGGATTTTTCATGGGGCGAATCTCGGAGCGGAGGGTTTTGATTGAAGTATTTCGACACGTCTGCGTGGGAACACCTACTTCGTCGCTCCAGCGGCGACTCTGGTGTAAAAATATTGGCAGTGATAAACAGCTAAGGATTTTAGCCATTTATTGTCTGAATCAGGATTCACAGAATTAGGGTTTAATCCTGCTGAATTCGGGTAATCCTGTCAATCCTGATTCAGACAATCCTTCTAATGTAAGTTTGCCGTCACCGCAGGACTAGACACTTTATTAAATTCTAACAACTGATGTACTTCATTCAATAATTCCGTTTTGGTATATGCGCCCTTTTGAAATACCACGGTAACACAATCGCGCAACTGTTCACGTTCCTCACTGCTAATGTCCTTCGCCGTCAACACCACCACAGGAATATTGCGCCAATCCTCACGCTGCCGCACTTGTATTGCAAACTCAAATCCATTCACTTCAGGCATCATCAAATCTAACAAAATCAAGTCCACTGGGTTCATCTCAAGCCGTGATAAACCAATGCGCCCATTTTCCGCACAAATCACCCGCCAATCTGCACGCTCCAACATATTACTCAACATGTCACGGGTGACGGGGTCATCCTCAACAATCAACACTGTCGCCCGTCCATCAGTCATATATTTTTGGATAACTTTGTTGAGTTGCTGATGACTCACAGGTTTCACCAAATAATCCGCAGCCCCTAAAGAATAACCCTTATGCGGTTCTTCCACGATAGACATCATAACCACAGGAATATCCGCAAGTTCAGGATCATTTTTCAACAGCGACAATACCATCCAGCCATCCATTTCAGGCATCATCACATCCAGCGTAATAATCTGAGGATGCAAAGCCCGCGCAATTTTCAAACCTTCCTCACCACTGGCCGCTGTCAACACATGATAACCACTCTTGCTGAGATGATTGTGTAACAAATCCCGAATCACTTCATCATCGTCAATCACCAAAATCGATTGGGTAAGAACCTCAGCTTCAATAGATAACACCTCCGCAACAGGGGGGGCAGGTTTATTCTTGCATTCAACTATCGTTGGCAACAACACCGTAAATGTACAACCGTGTCCCAACGTACTTTCTAGCGTAATTCTACCGCCCATCATCTCCACAAATTCTTTCGTAATGGCCAAACCCAAACCAGTGCCGCCATATTTGCGCGTTGTCGACGCATCAGCTTGGGTAAAAGGTTTGAATAAACGTTGTTGCTGCTCTGCAGTCATGCCGATACCTTGATCCACTACTTGAAAACGCACCCAATCGCTATTCTCAAAAATCACCCGCCCAACCCGTAACAAAATCGTGTCATCGCGGCTAAATTTGCCCGCATTACTGAGCAAATTAAATAACACTTGACGTACTTTAGTTAAATCCGCATAAATATCATCTAGGGACGTATTAATATCTAATACTAACAAATTATTAGAATTTTTGATCAGTGGTGAAACCGTTGTCGCCACCTCACGCACCAGATGTTCCAAATTGAAGCTTTCCAAATAAAGCTCCATTTTGCCCGCCTCAATCTTAGATATATCCAAAATATCATTGATTAAGCTCAGTAAATGCTTGCCCGCCGAGTGAATTTTTTGCAAATCAGGAATCAATGGCGTCGCATCAAAATCTTCTGCCTCCTCCTGCAACATTTCACTATAACCAATGATCGCATTTAAAGGCGTGCGTAATTCATGGCTCATATTCGCAATAAACTGGCTTTTCGCAAGATTTGCCGCCTCAGCCTGATCTTTCGCAATAATTAACTCCGTCTCAATGGCTTTTCGCTGCTCAATTTCTTGAATCAATTCATGGTTTGCCACTGAAACCTTGCCAATCATGGTATTAATACCCTGCTGAATGACCCCGATTTCATCTGTGTACACATCCTCAATTCTGACCGACAAATCACCATTTCCCACCGCCTGCAAACAAGTCAATGTGGTTTGCAACTTTTTGGTCACGCCACGCGTAAAAATATAGGAAATCAATAACACCAATAAAAACACGCTGATCGTGGTGACGGAAACAATTTTTAGATACAAATCACGGTATTCAAAAACTTCTTCTTCTTTGATGCTCAGTACAATAAACCAATTCCAGCGCGTGTCTTTACTGAAAACTGCAAACCGCCCTGCCCCTTCATATTCGTATTCAACTGTACCTGCAGTTTGCGAAAGTATGTCTGTGATGAACGGCAATTTTAAGTCATAGCCCACAGGGTCACGTCGGTGCATCACCACTTTGCCATGTTCATCTAAAAAATAAACATAACCCGTACGTCCAAATTTGTAATGGCGTAATTTTTCAATAAATTCCTGCTGAACGGCGATGACATAACTGTCAATACCTTGCACGCCCGCATCTTCCAAAGTGCTGACGGATTCTTGAATTTGTTTGCTGATACTCGCAAGTTCGCGGGTGAAAACCGCATGATTTAACTCATGAATAATTTGGTTGATAACAATATATCCTGCAATCACGATGGGGACACCGAGCATTGCTAAGATAACGAAAACAAAAAGATTTATTTTATTTTGCGTTTTCATTAGGTGTTAGTTATAAATCAGAATAAGGGGATTTAAATTTAATTATTTTATAAAATACGGCTCGTGGAAAATACGTGAGTTTTACGCGCTTTGTTTCCTCCTTAAGAAAAAGTGGTGAGTGTTAGGGCGTGTTATCAATTAAGTTTTCACTGCGTCCCACCCCCTAAAGGGGGCTAAACCTTAAAACCAGCCCCTAAATCCCCTAAAAGGGACTTAAAATATTAAACATTAAATAACTTGTTTGTGTTTAGCCCCCTTTAGGGGATTGGAGGCTTCTTTAAAGGTTTTTAAACGCACTACTTTCTGTTAAAACCTAATTGATGACACGCCCTAGCAAGTTAAGTTTTCAAGTGCTTGTTGAATAATGATATATAATCCTTGTGTGTTTTCGGTTTTTTTTACCACGGGATTATCGATAGAAAATAATGACACTGCCTCCGAACGACCCTTAATCGGGTGCATACCTAAATCGATAATGTTCCACGCTGAGGTTTGACAACGCTGTTTGACTTCACGAGAAAATAAGAGTGCGTGGGGAAGTTGACGCGTCAGACTTTCCAGACGTGCCGCTGTATTGACTGCGTCTCCCAATAAGGTGTAGTCCATCTTCAGGGGTGAACCGATATTTCCTTCAATGACGCTGCCATAGGATAAACCAATTCCCGCATAGAGCATACCCAAGGGTTTGTTATGGTTTTTTTGCCGTGAAGTCTCCAAAGCGACTAAAATTTCCATGGCTGCTTGTAAGGCGTTGTCTGCATGATCTGCTTCAAAAGCTGCCATAACACTGTCCCCAATAAATTTATAAACCTCGCCCTGATGTGCGGTGATGATTTCCGTCACAAGGTTTAAATAATGATTTACGATTCCCACCACATCGTTGACAGGTAAACGTTCCGATAAACTGGAAAATGCAAAAATATCACTAAAAAATATAATTTTATTCGCCAAATGTGTCGGCGTTTTTAAAGGGTTAATTCCTTTGTTGAGTTGATTAATCACGCTGTGTGGGGTGTATCTTTCCAAAATCGTAAATGATTCGGTCAAGGTGTATAGCAAAGTCTTAATCGGATAAAATAGCACGTCATTATAACCTTGTTCCAAATTGATAACTTGCATTGACCATTCGGGAAACATCCGTGTGTTCACGCGCTCTTCTGCTTTTAGACACAGAATTTGATTGTGACGAGGGTCTTGCAAAATTTTGCTATATACTTGATTAATATCCTGAACACGCCCTTCCAAAATTTGGAAAAAAATGCCTTGGATAAATAATAAAACCCCTGTAATTTCATTTTGTTGATTGTTTTTAGCAGAGACTTCTCCAATTGCTTCAATTTCTTGTACTGTAAAATTTTGCGTTGCATGGCTAATATAAATCAGTCTTTTCATGTAATTACTCTTTTTAATTTGGGATAATGTAGCCTATTCATTATGAAGTATATGGCTAAACCCTGTATTAATAATTAACTTTAGAAATCCAGTGCATACTTATTCACTGGGTTTAATGCAAAAACTATGCGGATTCTTCCTATCGAGTGTGTATTTAACCAAGATTGACGCAAGATTAACTGAGAATAATCAGCGTTTCTTATCGAGTAAAGAAACACTTTCTCCTCAGTATATTAGTGGATATATTGTTTAACCTGAGTTGGGGATAAGAAAACTGTGATGGTGTAGGGATAGCCGTGTTGGAGTGCCTGTTTTTGAGCAATCCAAGGGACACTCGGAGGAATCGTGTTAAGGAAGGAAAACCCATACATGAAATTTAAATAGTTAAATCCGTTAGAAGTTACGCAGTTGAAACACTAATTTTTTATTTACAAGGGGTTATAATTGTGCAGCACACAATACTATTTCCTTATAAATAAAATAATTACCGATTAAACAGTGTAAATTATAATGTTTTTATTTAGACCTAATTATATGGTTATTTATATATAAATTAATGCTAATATTACAACGTTCTAATTATCAATGGCATATTTTTTATTTAGAGGATGTAATAATGGACGATTTTATAGGTGCTATCCGTCTATTTCCTTGGGATTTTGATACCGCAGGCTGGTTGAAATGTAAAGGGCAAAGTCTACCTGTTCAGCAAAATTCCGCTTTGTTTGCCTTATTAGGTGTTAAATTCGGTGGAGATGGTCAACGCACGTTTATGTTACCCAATCTCCCAGATATAAAAACAGAGACAGGTACAATCAGCTATTACATAGCAACACAAGGTATTTTCCCTGAACGTGATTAAAAATTAAGTAAACCTTCAATCGCCTGCGGCATTAATAAAAACCCGTAGGCGATAAATATATTAAACCAGCGAAACGATTATTTCTTGCCCAAACCTAGGCGTTCCCCACGATAGCTACCATCGCGCACTCGTTGCCACCACTGGTTATTCTGTAAATACCATTCCACAGTTTTTCGTAAACCCGTTTCAAAAGTTTCTGCAGGTTTCCAGCCCAGTTCGCGCGCAATTTTGCTTGCGTCAATTGCATAACGTAAATCATGCCCTGGGCGGTCGGTGACGTAAGTCAACAATTGTTTATGCGGTTTAAACTGCGAGTTTGGCAATAACTCGTCTAAAATTTCACAAATTAGAAGCACTACATCAATATTTTTCTGTTCATTGTGTCCGCCAATATTATAGGTTTCACCGACTACACCTTGTTCTAATACCAAACACAAAGCGCGAGCATGGTCATCGACATATAGCCAATCACGGATATTTTCACCCTT
>JBDLSS010000243.1:0-3407 GCA_039799345.1 Pseudomonadota bacterium | reverse complement strand
GCTGAATTTAAATGGGTTAAGGTTTCACTGGGGTGGAGGGTGAAAGCACAGGTTCTACAGGGACTGCGGGCGCGGGTTTGGGACGTTTCCCCGTTTTATCAATCATAGGCAGGGCGGGTGTGGTTTGCAATGCAGGGGTATTATTGACGGGGTTTAACTTATCATCCGTCACAGGGGTGAGTACTTGGGGAGCGGGAGCTGGCGTAACTTTAGTTTTTTCGATTTTGTGTTTAGGTTTTTTAGGCGCGGGTGCTTCGATTTTTTTCTCAACCTCAGGATCAGGTTCTTTCAATAAGCTGTTAATCGCTTGTAAATCAGAAGGCACTAATAAACCTGCAGCTTGTTTCAAACGCAAGGTGTTCAACACATAATCATAACGCACCCGGGAATAATTACTCTCAGCTTTCAAAACATCCCGTTGCACATTGAGCACGTCAACTGATGTCCGTGTTCCCACTTCAAAGCCTGTTTGTGTCGCTTCTAACGCGGTTTTAGTTGAAGTTAAAGCTTGTTTCAAGGCTTTCACACGGCTGATATTAGACAATACATTTGCATAAGCATTATGCGCTTGTAATTGCACGGTGCGCCGCGTCTTTTCGAGATTTTCTAGAGATTGAGTATAACGTTGCTGGGCTTCACGAATTTTCGATTGAATCAAACCGCCCGTGTACAAGGGCATGGATAATTGTAAGGCAATATTATTATCCGTACCTGAGGGTGACAAGGGATTCACATCACCGCGTAAGGTATTGTTATAACCATGTCCTGCCACTAAATCTACACTTGGATAATTAGCAGCGCGTTGTTTCTCAATTTCTTGCTTGGCGACTTCTAAAGTGGCTTGGGCGGCTAAAACTTGTGGATTTTGCTTGAGTGCGGTTTCTGTCCACTGATCCACATTGCTGGGATCAGGTGAAATCAGGGCAACATCTTGATTGAGCACGGATAAGACATTAGGGTACGCGCCTGTGATTTCGCGCAGGGCTTCACGCGCAGTTTCCAAATTATTCAAAGCTTGTAATTCATCTGCCACCGCTAAATCATAGCCAGATTGTGCTTCTTGTACGTCAGTAATTGCAATTAAACCCACATCAAAACGCTGTTTTGCTTGGTCTAATTGGCGTTGATAAGCCGCTTTGGCAGAGCGTGCAAAGTCAACGTTATCATTGCCTGCCAACACGTCAAAATAACGGGTGGTGACTTGTTCCATCAAAGTTAGACGCGAATTTTCGTAAGTAAATTCAGTTTGACGAATCAGCGCATCGGCTTGAGAAAGCTGAATTAAGCGATCTTTGCGATATACGGGGACAGTTAAAGAAAGGCTGTAAGCTGCAATGGTGTTTTCTAAGGTTTTGTCGCCTACAATCCAACTTTTATTACGTCGCCGTTCGGTGACACTGCCCCCGAGAGTAAGTTGTGGCAATAATTGTGATTGGGCTTGGGGCTTTTGTTCTAAAACCGCTTGTAAATCAGCATAAGCGGCTTTAATTTGTGGGGCATTATTTTCTGCTTGGGTATAAAGTTCTAATAAGGTTTCTGCTGAACTGTTGACGCTGTATAAACAGGAGGTAATCAGTAGATAGCTAAGACGCTTACGCATAGTGGAGTCCTATCTCAAAGTAAAAATACTTAGGGTTTATTTTCATAACACTCTCTCCCTACGGGATTTGTCTTGAAAACAGCACCTAGTAGGTTGGCATCATGGGATCAACAAAGTCCGCCCATGCTGCGACACCTCCTGTTAGGTTTAATACCTGATTAAATCCAGCACGTTCTAAGAAATGAGCCACCTGTAAACTACGCATGCCATGATGACAAATCACCACGATGGCTTGCTGCGCATCAAGTGTATTAACTTGTTGAGGAATATCACGCATCGGTATCAAGTGCGATCCTGCAATATGACAAGTTTCGTATTCCCATTCTTCACGAACATCGAGCAGGAATAAGGGTTCTTGTTTATCTAACAAGGCTTTCAATTCACGAGGGTTGAGGTGACGCATGATATTCTCGCCCAACAAGTTTACAAAGCGAAACGATTCGGCGTAGGCGCACCAATCAACGCGGGCAAACTGGTTTCAAACAAGCTTTCAGTCGTCCATTGTTGTTCGCTAGTCCGAGTAATAAGTAAGGCTTCCATGACGGGGTCTTCGCCAACCACCACAAACAAACGTCCGCCAATGTTTAATTGTTCTTGAAAATGGTTTTTCAAGACGGGCACAGAACCTGTGATTGCAATCACATCATAGCGAGGTAAGGCTTTCCAACCTTCAATCGCATCACCCGTCCCAAATTGCACATTGTTTAAATTCAATGCGGCTAATTTGCTTTGGGCAGACTTTACAAAATCTTCATAAATATCAACGGTATAAACTTGTTTAGCACATTTTGCTAATAAGGCGGTCATGAAACCGCTGCCCGTACCAATTTCTAAAACCGTATCGGTGGGCTTTACTTGCAGTAATTGTAATAAACGTCCTTCAACCTTAGGGGCCATCATGCTTTGATCATGGGCAAGTGCAATGCTGATGTCGGCAAAGGCGAGATTTTGATAAGTAGCGGGGACGAAGTTTTCACGCGGTAATCCCTGCATTAAATCCAGCACACGCTCGTCGAGCACCTCCCAAGGACGAATTTGTTGCTGAATCATGTTAAAGCGAGCTTGAGCGACATTCATTTGAGACATTCTGACATTCCCTAATATGACTGAGTTTATTGATCAATGGCGTATTATATAGTGTTGCTTATAGGGAGAGTAGCATTCATCTGGCTATTTTTAACAGATTGAATTAGTCAGCCACATAATCCATATATCGTTAATTTACAATATTACTAAATATTAATGTAGTTATTGTAAATATTAATAGTGGCTTTAGTGCACAAACTGAGCTGCCATAAAAAAAGAGGACTATCGCTAGCCCTCTTTTTCATTGCTGCTGATTCACTGCAAAAAACTAAAAGTCTTTCACAATCTTCTTAGTAATTACCCATTGTTGTGCAATAGATAAGCTGTTATTCACCACCCAGTACAACACTAAACCTGAGGGGAAGAACGCGAAGAACACGGTGAAAATCAACGGCAACATCATCATCACTTTTTGTTGCACAGGGTCAACAGGGGCAGGATTTAAATGATGTTGCAATAACATGGTTGCGCCCATAATTAAAGGCAGCACAAAGTAGGGATCAGGTGAAGACAAATCATTTAACCAGAAAATGAAGCTGGCTTGACGCATTTCCACGCTTTCTAACAACACCCAATACAAAGCAATAAATACAGGAATTTGTACCAGAATCGGCAAACATCCACCCAAGGGGTTGATCTTTTCCTTCTTATACATATCCATCATCGCTTGATTGAGCTGCATCCGATCATCACCATACTTCTCTTTCAACGCCACTAAACG
>JBDLSS010000242.1:0-2653 GCA_039799345.1 Pseudomonadota bacterium | reverse complement strand
AAAGAGGGGGTGTAAAAAAAATACGCTTGTTATTTGGGGAGTGGGTCAACAGAGACATCGTAGGAGCGCGTAATATATTATTACGTGCCTTGGTAGATAAACCCGACTGTTTTACGGTCGCAGTTAGCATTAGTTAAATTAAGAAAAAATTATCGGATGTGAATTACTTAACACACCCAATAATTATTTCAGTTCAGTCTGGTTGAATTAAAATGAATAAGATGGCGTTTTTTACGAGATTAAGCTGCGCTGTGTTCACCACACTTCTTTCTTGCGTTGCCTTGGCAACAAGTGATAATAACTCTTCAGAATTACAAGCAATTAAGATAGATCAAACGCACTTACTCTCGCTGTCCTTAGTCGATTTATTAGATGTTGACATCACCTCCGTTGCTAAAAAGACGCAGAAGGTTTCAGAAACGGCTGCCGCAATTTCAGTCATTAGCCAAGATGAAATTAGGCGTTCTTCTGCCACCACCTTGCCTGAATTGCTGCGCTTGGTGACGGGTTTACAAGTAGTTCAAACCAATGCTCACACTTGGTCTATTGGTGCACGGGGTTTTAATGATATTTACGCTTCTAAATTATTGGTGATGATTGATGGGCGCAGTATTTACACCCCCGAATTTTCAGGGGTGTCGTGGCACAGTCAGGACACCGTGTTAGAAGACATTGAACGCATTGAAGTGATTCGAGGTCCAGGTGGCACCATCTGGGGGGCGAATGCGGTCAATGGGGTGATTAATATCATTACTAAAAATGCCAAAGATACCCAAGGTGGCTTACTCAGCATTGGAGTAGGCAATATTGATCGTGCTTTTGGCAGTGTGCGCTATGGCGATAAGTTGAATGATAATACCTACATGCGCGTCTACGCTAAAGCCATACAACAAGAGCCATTTGAAGGTGGCAAGATTGGTGATGATTGGTGGACACAACGCGCAGGCATGCGAATTGACAGTAATACCAACGGAAGCACGCACTGGATGTTGCAAAGCGAGATCAATCATGTTGAACGCTCGAACTATAAGTTTTTCAGCCGTGACCCGACCACACAAGTGGCGCGTGGCTCGCATTTGCTGGGCAGTGTGAAACATGAAATTTCTGAAAATTCAGATGTTTTTGCTCAAATCTATTATGACTATGCACAACAAGATTTAGGTAATTATTCCTCTAGCAATGACACAATGGATATTGATATTCATCAGCGGTGGCGTGCCAATGCGCAGCATGAATTTACGTGGGGCGGAGGTTATCGCAACATTTTGGAGCACTCCAATGATTCTGCTGTGTATTACTACACTCCGAGCGCACGGCGGGAACAGATTCTCAATCTATTTATACAAGATGAAATCAAACTTACGCCCGATGTAAAATTAACGATCGGTAATAAATTAGAACATCGCAATGGCAACCATTGGGAAACGCAACCCAGTATTCGAGGGGTGTGGACTGTTAGTCCACAGCACAGTTTTTGGTCAGCAATTTCACGTTCAGTGCGCACGCCATCGCGGCTTGAACAAGATTCAAATTTAAATTTTTTGTTTTCAGCAAAGGCAAGCAGTGAATTTCCACTTCCTGTGTATGGCACCCTGTTGGGGACTAAAGATGTACGCCCTGAATCGCTTATCAGTCATGAATTGGGGTGGCGATTTCAGGCGAACAAGCGTTTTTCGGTAGACACTGCTATTTTCTATAATGAATATAAAGATTTAATTGGATATGCGTTTTCAGAAAATTTGTTTAATCCCAATCCTCCCAGTTTGTTAATCCCTGGCGTTTTCAAAAATATTGCTAATGCCCATGTATATGGTCTGGAAACCAGCGCAAACTGGCAATTAACGCCACAATTGCGCATGCAAGCAGGTTATAGTTATCTACGCAGTGGTTTGCATTTATTGCCAGACAGTAATACAGTTTATCCGCATAGCAGTTTACTGTTTACGCAGGGCTTAAATGTGCCACATCAGGTAAATTTACGCACGCAATGGGATTTTGCACCTAAATGGCAATGGGATATGAATTTGCGTTATTTAAGTCGGATTAACATGCCTGTCACCGAAAACTCACCGACAGCAACCAGCATTCGGGCGTACGTGACTTTGGACACCCGTCTTGCTTGGAAAATGCGTAAAGATGTCGAACTATCTTTGGTGGGTAAAAATCTTTTGGATAAACAGCATTTAGAATTTACTTCTTTGAAAGGCACAGATTATTTACGCACTGAAGTGCCGCGCAGCGCGTATTTGCAATTGCGCTGGGAATTTCATTAATAGAAACTGTTTCCCAATCATTTAACATAGTCAACTACATAATAAATATTGGGTTATACTAGGGCGTGTCATCAATTAGGTTTTAACTGCGCCCAACCCTAAAGAGGGTTAAACCTAAAAACCAGCCCCTAAATCCCCTAAAGGGGACTTAAAATATTAAACATTAAATAACTTGTTTGTGTTTAGCCCCCTTTAGAGGAGGGCTGAATCATTAACGTTATTTCATTTATAGAACATTAGGTTAGGCTACTTTCTGCTGTTTCTTTTTGAGGCTATTAGAAAAAACTCACTGGGCTGTACACTTTTTCTTAAGAGCCGCATAACTTGTTGCATAGTCTGTTTTATGATGTTTTATAAAATAGTTCTAATTCAGTCAAAAT
>JBDLSS010000241.1:0-5886 GCA_039799345.1 Pseudomonadota bacterium | reverse complement strand
TCCGACGTGCAGTAGAAGTGATCGTTTAGTTCCAAGGAGAAGTTCTTCTACTACGAGTTTGCTCCTATATGCTAAACAGGCTAAGAAATCTTGCTTTTAACTCTTAACTTAATGGCTGTGAGTTAAGACCTGCTAGGTTTTTAAAACCTAGCAGGTCTCTGAGCTTCAATGGAAACCACCTATTGCCTTGATGACACGCCCTAATACCCAGCGCAAATATTTGACAAAAGTAATCTGTTGAAAAGCCTGTAATTGCTGTTTCAACTGTTGTAAACGCGCTTGGGGTGCAAGTAGTTGTTGCTGCAATTGATAAACCTGTACTTCTTGCTGAGTACTGAGTTGGTGATATTCCTCACTTAACTTTTGGAAATCTTGCGCGGATTTCAATTGCACCTGCACCGAATGCTGCATAATCGTCGCCAATTTACGCTGGGTTTCGCCATGCAAATGTTGGCTTTCCTGCTCCAACGTGCGGCGTTTATAGCTGTATAAATTTTTACATTCCGCACTTTGGGCATTGAGTTCCGCTTGTAAATCTTCACGGCGTTCAGTCAATTGCTGGCGTTGGCGTTCAAAATTAGCGTGTACCCCATTGATTTCCTGCTGATTAGGAAAAATCGGCATCGCTTTTTTGGCTTGTTGTAATAACTCATCATGCCACGTCTGCAAAGCCTGCGCGCGATGTTCGCTAATTCCATCAATGCGCCGCAAGCGATAATATTCCACATCTACCGCGCTGTGCACCCCAACCCGCTCTAAACGCCGTTTTAAGGTTTCCCCAATGCCATCAATTTCAGCCTCGTTTAAATAATGTGCACTGAGAAAATTTTGGATAAAACGTTGCTGCAAACTCGGCAACAACGTATTTACCGCCTGCTGTTCTTGTTGGGTGAGTTCGTGCAACTGCTGATTAACGTTTAAAATTTGCTCGTTAAACTGCTGGGTTAATTGTCGTAGTGCGGCATTTTCTTCAACAATTAATTTATTTAATTCGTGATTTAATGCACTGAGTTTATGCTGCAACTGCTGTTCAATTTGCACGCGCTCGCGTTGTTCTTGTTGGTGTAATTGTTGTTGGGCTTTATCATGTTTGCGTTGAATTTTGCGCAGTTGCAAATGTTTTTGCTTTTGCAATTGGGCAATTTGGCGTTCTAAATTTAAGATTTCACGGAAGGCGGAGCGGCGTTGTGTTAATAATTTCCATTTTTCCGCCACGCTGCTGTTGCGATAATACGCATAGCCGCCGATGATGAGCAAACTACACAAGCCACTTAAACTACTGCTATATAACAGAATTTTGCTAGAAATCCCCCAGCCGACCGCAATGCCCAACACGCTGGCAATCGGTAACACGCTTAAAATCCCCAACATAACTTTAGAAATTTTTGCTTGCTGAAAATCGTAAGTTTCTAGCGGAGAGTGTTGAACATAATCTTGCAGCCACGTTTCAGCTTTAATTTCTGGTACTTCGGGCGCAGCGGGAATTTGCACGGGCGCGGGTTCAGTCGGCAAATGGTCTTTCAGCCAATCCCCTTGGCTGCGTAATCTGCCCTGAATCGCTTGCAATGCCTGTTCAATCGGGGGAAATGGCAAACCTGCTAACAAAGCGTGAACGAAAGTTTCTGCCAAAATTTGTACACGCGGATCGGTATGTTGACTGAGTTGTTTTAAGACAGTGGAATTGTGCGGATCGGCAAAATCCGATTTTTGCAACAGGATAAAATCATCGCCCGAATAGGTTTGATTCCACAGCGCGGGTTCTGCACTCAAAGCCAGCAAAGCGAGATAAATTACCCAGCCTGAAAAACGGTCAATCTGTGGGTGAAAATCTGCGCCCGTGCGTTGCGGATGTTGATAATGCTGATGTCCGACTTCGTGACTGCTGCGCCCCGCCAAGGCGGGCACAAACATGCCATCATAATCAATCAGGCGCAATTCTCCGTTCACAATCATCAGGTTGCCATGTTGCAAATCGCCATGAGCAATGCCGACTTGTTCCAAACTTTGCAGCAAATTCACCCAACGTTCTGCCAATTGCAACAAAATTTGCGAGTTCTGCAAATGGCGGGCGATGTATTTATCCAAAAGTTCGCCTTCAACCCATTCCATTTTCAGAATCGGAAACCATTGCCCTGTAATCCGAATCCCTTGCGGCAAATAAGAAAATCCAACCATATAGGGCAGATTCAGCCGCGCCAATTGCTGGCTAATCGCGGCATAACGCAGTTGTTGGTCATCAAATTTGTGGGTGAAACAGCGCACCGCCCAATCGCCTTGCTGACAGCGCAATTTATACACCGTGGCAAAATTGCCGCTGCGCGGACGCGGTAAACCCAGCGGGGTTAATTCGGGCTGCCCTTGGCGCAACTCAGGGTCTGCAAAATTTAATTGCGGATTTTGAATTGCCTCATTGTATTCTTGCGCCGTGGGACAATTCATAGAATACTCATGAAGTTACGGCGTGAATACGTAAGTGCACTAAGGTGACATCATCATTGCGTAATTGCTGTTGTTCGCGCAACTGGGCGATAAATTCGGGAAAAGTTTCGGGGCTTAACTCGCGTAATTGCTGCCACAAGTTGGGATTATTTTGTTCATGTTGTTGCAAACACCAGCAAGCCAGCGCGTCGCTGAGCAAGAAAAACTCATCACCATCTTCCCAAGTATTTTCCAGCCACGCCAAATGCTTAGCGACGTTTTTCCAAGTATCCTGACTGGAAACCAAAAACGGCGATTGCTTGAATTCTTGGGAAGTTTGCAGCGGAAACGCCTGTTGTAATTCAGCATTACGAACATGAAATAAACAGCAATCGCCCAAAGCGCAGGCTTGCCATTTTTTGGGGGTAATTTCCAAACCCAGAAATGCGGCAAAGCCGCCGTGGGCTAATTTTGCCTCGGCATACCACGGCAAAGGCTGTGCGCTATTGCGGGCAGAAGCGAACCATCGCGCTTGCAAATCTGCCCATTGCGGCGCGAGATTGGCATCTTGGCTGTAGGCATTCACCAATAATTCTGCCCACATTTTGGCGAAAGAAGATTCGGTCGCGCCGTCTGCAATTGCACAACGCGCCAACGCCGCACCATGCAATTGATAGGAAAACGCATCTTCATATTCTGCCGCCGTGTTGCCGCGTTTGGGCAAAAATAACGCGCTGTGCTCGATACGCATTAACGTAAATTACTAGGGCGCGTGCCGATTTCTAAAAACTTAATCATCGCCACCATGTCGGCATTGAAGGTGAAGCCTCGGGTGTTGGCAGAAACCCGATAGCCTTCTTGTTGGGCGATTTTGCGGGTGGCTTCGGGCAACGCGCTGGAAATTTGAAATAATTGTTTGGCGTACTGGTCTGGCAAGCCGAGTTCCGTGTCGGGGAATTCAATCGGGGTGCAAGCTTGGGCAGATAAGTGCAAGTTAAATAACAAGGTTTCGCCGTCGCTGCTTTTCAAATTTTTCAAAGCCAAGGCGGCTTCATTGGGGTCACCGTCGGTGGATTCGCCATCGGTCATATTCACCACCAAAGGCGGGAAGCAGTTGGGATGCGCTTTGAGCCATTCGCTAATAATGCGTTGTGCCTGTTGTAATACTTGACACATCGGCGTGCCACCGTTGGCAATTGGGTCGAACCACACGGGAAATTTAATATTTTGACTGATTAAACCGCCTGCGCCGTCATCGACTTTTTTCACGCGCTCTTCAATGCGGGCGGGATAATTGGCGATGTCGCTGATCGGTACTAATTCGCGCCCCCGCAATGCGCCGCCAAAAGCGGTGCCGACTTCGACCCCATAGCCTAAAACCCCGACGTGAAAATAATCACGCACACCTTCATCTTTGGCGCATTTAATCACGAAATTTTGCAGCAAGCGATTGATTGCGTCGGCAACGGCTTCGGCTTTTTTCTTGACAGGTTCGCCACTGCCAAAGGGGTCTTGCATCGAACCCGATTGATCAATTAAAAATAATAAACAGGTGGGATTGGCACGACTAATTTCAGCAGTGTAGGGCATTAGCAACTCCTAACAGCAATGGGAAGAATTTAAACTTGTGCGGAAGTGTTTGGGAGATTGGAAAGCTCGGCGGTTTTTTGAATGTATTTTGCGTAATACCACCAGCCGCCTAAGCTGCACAGGGTTAAAATAATGACTTTTAGAATGATAAAACCGATTAGTTTTTTGCGCATGGTTTGATAAAAGTGTGTTTAGGGTTGGAAATGTTTAGCGTGTATAAGGATAACATGTTTGTAATTCAGTTCGGAAAACTGCCGCGCTTGGAACACTTGGTAAAAATCTGCTAAGCCCGAAAAATAAAATACACCGCCCCCAACAAACACAGCCCCGCCCACAAATAATCCAAGCGTAAGGGTTGCTGCATATAAAACACCGCAAAGGGAATGAACACCGCAAGACTGATGACTTCTTGCAGAATTTTGAGCTGCCCTAAATTCAACTCAGTGTAGCCAATGCGATTGGCGGGCACTTGCAATAAATACTCGAACAATGCCACGCCCCAACTCAGCAATGCTGCAACATACCAAGGTTTATCATTCAGTTCTTTCAGGTGCGCATACCACGCAAACGCCATGAACATGTTGGATAAAATTAATAAACCTGTGGTTTGTAAAATAATCGGCATGGCTGCTCGAGATGAGTAAGAAGATAAAACAAGCCCCCAAACCCCTAAAAAGAGCTAAACACAAACAATTTGTTTAATGTTTAAAGTCTTTTTTAGGGGATTTAGGGGCTAGTTTTATAGGGGCTTGGGGCTCAGTTGAAATAGCCAATGCGCGTCATTGATGACACGCCCTAGTGTTTCAACTGGGTAACTCCTACAACATTAAGTTTTATTCTTTAATCCTGATTCGGATAATCATGATAACTTTAACACTTTTATTTTTTAGGTTTTTCGGTCAACTTCCAAGAATAAACCGTTTGTTGACGAGTGCGGCTCAAAGTTAAAGCATCAGGTGGGGTGTCTTGGGTAATTGTCGAACCTGCGCCAATGGTTGCACCCGCGCCCACACTGACTGGGGCAACGAGTTGCGTGTCCGAGCCAATAAATGCGCCGTCACCAATCACAGTTTTATACTTGTTTACGCCATCATAATTACAGGTAATTGTACCCGCGCCGATGTTGACCTTGCTGCCCACTTCCGCATCACCGATATAGCTGAGATGGTTGACTTTGGATTGTGTGCCGATGAAGCTTTTTTTCACTTCGACAAAGTTGCCAATGTGTGCGCCTTCTGCCAACACGGTTTCAGGGCGCAAGCGTGCGAATGGACCAATAATACAATTTGCGCCAATCGTTACACCATCAAGAATACAATGTGAACGGATTTCAACCCCGTCCCCAATTTGGCTGTTACGAATCACCGTAAACGCGCCAATTTTAACATTGTTCCCTAAACTGACTGTGCCTTCTAAAATCACATCGACATCAATCAACACATCGCGTCCGACGCTGACTTCTCCACGCACATCCAAGCGAGCAGGGTCGCGTAAACTCACGCCTTGCTGCATTAATTTTTCAGCTTGTTGTTGCTGATAATGGCGTTCTAATTGGGCTAATTGCATACGATCATTAACTCCTAGCACTTCTTCAAGCTGCTGTGGTTGTGCGGTGTGAATGGTTTTACCCTCAGCCGCAGCCAAGGCGATAATGTCGGTTAAATAATATTCCCCTTGCGCATTATTATTATTCAAAGCTTGTAACCAACGGCGCAAAGCGGGGGCAGGCGCAATTAAAATGCCCGTATTCACTTCTTTGATTAATTTAATTGATGCATCGGCATCTTTTTCTTCAGTAATTTTTAAAACGTTTCCGTCAGCATCGCGCACGATACGTCCATAGCCTGTAGGATTTTCTACCTGCATGGTGAGTACGGC
>JBDLSS010000240.1:0-2502 GCA_039799345.1 Pseudomonadota bacterium | reverse complement strand
GCTACTTTCTGTTACAACTTAATTGATGACACACCCTAGCGTACTTATTTTTCCTTGTTCCCAAACAGAGTTTCAATAGAGGAACGAAGCGCATTACCACTCTAATTCTTGCATGAAAAACAAGGGGTGTTTTCCTTAACTTAATAGTCATGAAACAGAGTTTGGGGACGAGAGAAGTAGAACCTACTTTCAATTGCGTAACTTCTATCTATGTTAAAAAGGACAGATGAAAAAAACATCTCCCGAACTTTTAGAACCAAGACTCCAACAGAGATATACCATGATGAATACACTTGAGCATTATTCTCTCTCAGTTGGCTGAGTTTAGGAATACTGCGTTCTCTTTTTAGGAGTGCTCGCTTGTGTAGATACCTATACTTTAGGGGTTATTCAGTTAAAGTTTTTTGCTATACTCAAAACTTATCAAGAATTTTCACAGGAGAATTAAATTATGGCACAGTTATTGACAGAAGCAGAAATTCAAGTGCAGGTACACGCTTTACCTCATTGGACAGTGCACAATGGCGCATTGCACATTACGCGCAAATTTAAGGACTTCATCGAGGCAGTTACCTTTGTAAATCAGCTAGTTAATCCCAGTGAAGCTGCCGCTCATCATCCTGATATTGCAATTTCTTACAATAAAGTTAGCCTTACTTTGACGACACATGATGCAGGTGGTTTAACGCAGAAGGATTTTGATTTAGCCAAAGTGATTTCTCAAATAATATCCTCAACTTAGGGTTTAAACTTGCTTATTGCCTGAGTCAGGATTCACAGAATCTAGCAAGAAAAAATTGAGTTTTTCAATGCTGAAAATGCTTTAATTTTGTGAATTACGGTGCAGATAAATAAAGTGTTTAATTTTTAAGCTTGTCCACGCCGCTCCATGTCAATACAGTAAGTTTTATCCATGTTGCGATGCAGCAACTACTGTTATTTCGAAAAAACTCAAAAACCTAAAGTTTTATTTCTCTAAAATCTTGGATTAATGCCTAATTCAGGTTGCCAATTTTCCATTTAGTGTTAAAATTACCACAACATGTTGTAAAATTATTATACTGTCATTAATAGTCATCGATCACTTTAGATAATCTTAAAGTAGATTTTATAGGTGGTTCATATTTTACAATAACTCCTGTCATAAACAGCCCGTTTTAGGTAGAATATGACTATGAAGTTCCCTCCCCACTTTAACGTCGTGTTTGTTACCCTTTAAATTTAAATGATCACTGTCACAATCATTATTCCTTTGACAGGACAACAAGTTTAGTAAGACCTAGTCAATTAGCATTAGATTCAAGTGTGATTTCATTCGGAGAACGATTATTATGAGTGAAAAGATCGTCTATGTTTCAGACGCGACTTTTTCAGTAGAAGTATTAGAAGCCAATCAGCCTGTGCTCGTAGATTACTGGGCAGAATGGTGTGGTCCTTGCAAAATGATTGCCCCCATCTTAGACGAAATTGCAGAGACCTATAATGGGAGACTTAAAGTTGCCAAATTGGATATAGACAGCAACACTGATACTCCCCCCAAATTTGGAATTCGGGGCATTCCTACCCTGATGTTATTTAAAGCCGGTCAAGTCGTTGCAACAAAAGTGGGCGCATTATCAAAAAGCCAACTGACCGCTTTTATTGATAGTCATTTATAGTCTTTTGTTAGAGTTACCCACATCCCCGCCTGCAACTCAGGCGAGTGGCTGTTTGGGAATGCGACTGACGTGTGCAACACACGGCAAGGATGGACAGCTCTCTTAAACCCCATTCACCTGCTTTTTTAATGGTGCTTGTTCACTCACCTTAACCCTGCCCACGCTCAAGCCACCATCCATTGATGAATCACCCGCATCCAATCCCAACATGAGAGTATGCATCATAGTTGAGCATCCCCCTTGATGTCTTCATGGCGAACATCCTATCTACCTGACTTATCGACCATCACACCTCAATTGATTTTTAGCCATTACTTACCTCGCTTAACACCATGAATTTAACTGAACTCAAGAAAAAAACCGCCGCCGAGTTAATGCAACTTGCCCAAGACTTAGGCTTAGAGGGAACAGCGCGTTCTCGTAAGCAAGATATTATTTTCGCACTCCTGAAAGCACATGCTAAAAAAGGAGAAGACATCTTTGGAGATGGGGTTTTAGAAATCCTACAAGATGGCTTCGGCTTTCTGCGTTCTGCCGACAGTTCGTATTTAGCAGGCCCTGATGATATTTACGTCTCTCCCAGCCAAATTCGCCGCTTCAATCTGCGCACTGGCGACACTGTTTCAGGCAAAATTCGCCCACCGAAAGAAGGTGAACGTTATTTCGCGCTGTTAAAAGTCAGCGAAATTAACTTTGAATCGCCCGAACAAGCCAAAAACAAAGTGCTGTTTGAAAATCTCACCCCCTTATTTGCCAATTCACGCTTTAATTTGGAAATTGGCAACGGCAGCACTGAAGATTTCACCCCCAGAATTATTGACTTAGTCGCACCGATTGGGAAAGG
>JBDLSS010000239.1:0-6260 GCA_039799345.1 Pseudomonadota bacterium | reverse complement strand
TTGCTTAACTGTATATTATACATAATATTTATACTCTTTGATTAAGCCCTCCCCTTTAGGGGATTTAGGGGCTAGTTTTAAGGTTTAGCCCTCTTTAGTGGGAGGCTCGAGGCTGTTGCAGGTTTGTAATCTGCACCGTAACGTTTTTACTTAATTCTGATATTTTCAAACGTTCTGGTCGGGGTTACAAACCCCGACCAGCTAGGGTGCTTTCTATCGCACTCAGCTTAGGTTGGTGCAAGTCAACCCAAGCTATGAGGCTAGCAGCTCTTTTTTTATTAACCGAAGTTAATCTTACCTTCCAAGTCATTCCGAGAGTCCGCATTTTTCAATGCTTCTTCAAGGCTAATTTTGCCCTCTTTATATAAAAGAAACAGTGCATTATCGAAAGGCTGCATCCCGCGTGCCCCGCTACTTGACATCGCTTCTTTAATATCGTTCAACTGCCCTTTCATAATAAGCTGTGCAATATGCGGCGTGTTAATCATCACTTCAATGGCTGCTACCCGTTTACCGCGTACGTCGGGCACGAGCCGCTGTGAAATCACCGCGCGAATATTGGCGGACATGTCCATAAACAATTGCTTATGTTTTGCCGTTGGAAACATGTTAATACAGCGATCCATCGCTTGGTTGGCATTGTTGGCGTGCATGGTTGAAATACACAAGTGCCCCGTGTTCGCCAATTCCAATGCCGCTTCCATGGTTTCTTCAGTCCGAATTTCCCCAATTAAAATGACATCGGGGGCTTCACGCAATGAAGCTTTAATCGCTGCCGCATAAGAGGCAGTGTCAACTCCCACTTCACGTTGATTGACAATCGACATTTGATTAGGATGTGAAAACTCCACAGGGTCTTCAATGGTTAAAATATGCCCCGGAGAATTTGCGTTACGATGATTAATCATTGCTGCCAAGGTGGTTGATTTCCCCGATCCTGTGCCGCCCACCATGAGCAACAAGCCGCGTTTGGACATGATTAATTCCAACAAAATTTCGGGCAAGTTCATGTCTTGAGCGTTTGGAATTTTGGAAGGAATAAAACGAAGTACCATACCCACAGTGCGGCGTTGGAAAAATGCATTGGCACGAAAGCGTGCGCTACCGTCGGGCATAGCAATGGCGAAGTCGAGATCACGGGTTCTTTCAAACTGTTCGATCTGTTCATCACTCATCACCGAATAGGCCATTTTTTTGGTGATTTCGGGTGTGGCAACGAAGGTGCTCAAAGGTAAGGCTGTGCCTTGAATTTTGGCTTTTACCTGCGAGCCTGAAGTCAAGAATAAGTCAGAACCTTCGCGACGGATAATAATTCTTAAATAATCCAACAAGTCATAACTGCTAATGATATCGGGGTCTGTGGCAGGGGCGGGGCTAGCGGGGGCGGGTTTCGCTTCTTCCGCTTTTGCAGCCGTCGTGACTTGTATCCCAAACATTAACAACACTTGTTGTTGCCCATCTAAACGGGCTTGAACTTTAAATTGTCCACCGCCGCTCGGCATTTTCAGTAGGAAATCGAGCTTTTTTTGTTGCTCGAATTGTTTAATCTGTGCCTGCGTCATGATGCGATAAGCTGCGGCTTGGGTCATCTCCGCAGTTAACACAGCTTTGCCCACGGGCACAGCTTTTTCCTGCCCCGAGATTTTCATACGCACAGGTGCGCCGACCATCATCGACATTTCTATGCCGTTTTTTTCTAACATTAATTTTAAATAAGGGACAACATCCATAGGATATTATGCTTCCATTATCACGTTCATAAAATCGTCTTCTCCTAACAGAAGAAGTGCCACGCATGCTCTGTTATCGAACGTCTATTTCTCTTCAGTTTTTGCGGCGAGACTCATGTGTTCTAAGCCTGCCAACGCGTCACGCCCTTTAGCAGCCTTGCCTTCCAGTTTGATACGCAGCCGTAATTCGTTCATGCCGTCGGCATTTTTCAAAGCTTCGTCCAAACTAATGCGACCAGCTTCGTAAAAATCAAACAGGGCTTGATCGAAAGTTTGCATTCCTAACTCTTTGGATTTACTCATGACGGTTTTAATCCCGCCAATGTCACCATTTACGATCATTTCTGCAATTAAGGGCGAGTTTAGAAGGATTTCAATACCTGCGCACCGTCCACCGTCCAGTGTCCGAATTAAACGTTGCGAAATCACTGCTTTTAAGTTTAAGGCGATGTCGGCACGTAATTTCTTCTGTTTTTCAATTGGGAAAAAGCCCAGCACACGGTCGATTGCTTGGTTGGCATTATTGGCGTGCAGTGTGCCCATTGCTAAGTGACCCGTTTGTGCAAATTCGAGCGCGAAGTTCATAATTTCCGCATCTCGAATTTCCCCAAGCAAAATCACATCCGGAGCTTGGCGCAGGGTATTGTGGAGCGCGGCTTCCCAACTCTTGGTGTCAACCCCAATTTCGCGCTGCGTAATCACGCAATTTTTATGTGGATGCACATATTCAATCGGGTCTTCAAGGGTGATGATATGTCCGTAAGAAGTGGCATTACGGTGGTCAACCAAGGCGGCCATTGTGGTCGATTTACCAGAGCCTGTGCCGCCCACCATGATGATTAAACCATTTTTTGCGGTGATGACATCTTTTAAAATTTCTGGCAAACCGAGCTTGTCAAAGTTGGGCACTTCGGCATTAATCACCCGTGCAATTAAACCTTGGCAACCTTGTTGAATGAAGGCATTGCAGCGAAACCGTCCTGTGCCGGGTGGTGCGATCGCAAAATTACATTCTTTGGTTTCTTCAAATTCTTTAAGCTGACGGTCATTCATGATGCACTGAGTCATGGCTTTGGCATCTTCAGCCGATAATTTTTTCTGCATCATCGGGGTCATTTTCCCTTTGGCTTTCATTGCGGGGGGGAAACCTGCGGTAATAAATAAGTCAGAACCGCCTTCTTTCACCAAGACCCGTAATAATTTAATCATCAGTTGCGTGGCTTCATCTCTTTCCATGATCATCTCTCTTTGTTAAATTTAGGTCAGCTTAAACGTGTGGGTATTTTACTTAGGCAAAATTATCTTTATTCGCGGCTTTTTCACGGGCAGCTTCTTTGGTAATCACGCCCGCTTTGAGTAAGTTAGCAAGACATTGATCCAAGGTTTGCATTCCGAATTTCATCCCTGTTTGTAGTGCGGAGTACATTTGTGCCACTTTATTTTCACGGATTAAGTTCCGAATTGCGGGTGTGCCGATCATGATTTCATGGGCGGCAACCCGTCCACCGCCGACTTTTTTGAGCAAGGTTTGTGCAACCACAGCTTTTAAAGATTCGGACAACATCGCACGGATCATGTCTTTTTCAGCCGTGGGGAACACGTCAACCAAACGGTCAATAGTTTTGGCGGCGGAGCTGGTATGCAAAGTGCCGAACACGACGTGTCCCGTTTCTGCGGCGGAGAGTGCTAAACGAATGGTTTCTAAGTCGCGCATTTCACCTACGAGAATGACGTCAGGGTCTTGGCGCAGGGCGGAGCGCAGGGCGTTGTCAAAGCCTAATGTATCGCGGTGTACTTCGCGCTGGGTAATCAGGCAGTTTTTGCTGGTGTGCACGAATTCAATCGGGTCTTCGATGGTGAGAATATGACCATATTCAGTTTCATTGCGATAGTCCATCATCCCTGCGAGCGTGGTGGATTTGCCTGAGCCTGTACCACCTGTGACCAGCACAATGCCGCGCGGGGTTTCTGCCAATTGTTTAAACAAGGGGGGGGCTTTGAGTTGGTCAAGACTCATAATCACGGAAGGAATAGTCCGAAATACTGCGCCTGCGCCCCGATTTTGGTTGAAGGCATTCACCCGAAAGCGTGCAAGCCCGGGAATTTCGAAAGAAAAGTCAGTTTCTAAATATTTTTCATAATCTTTGCGTTGTTTGTCGTTCATGATGTCATACACCATGTCACGCACTTCGCTGTGGGTTAGGGCGGGTAAGTTGATGCGGCGCATATCTCCACCCGTGCGTATCATCGGTTGTACCCCAGCGGAAAGGTGCAAGTCTGAAGAACCGTTTTTTACACCAAAGGCTAATAATTCACCAATATCCATGTCATCATCCTATTCATGTTTGTTCGTTTCAATCCATACCAGCTTATTAAAGACGGCTGAAATGATTTAATCGCTTTAAGATAAGCTTTATAACGTATTGTTTCAATCCATGCCAGTTCCGAAAGATAGGGGATGCTATTAAAAATGGGGGTATCACCTCTCAAGTCGTGTTAAAGTTTAAAAGGTGTTAAACCGCTTATTATTTTAATGGGGATTTACAAAGATTAATCGTTTTTAACTTTCGCTGTTTGGGCATAATCCTGTGAGTTTTGTGTCAGATTGTCTTGCTATTTTCAGAGCGTATTATTCCAGTCCGTGCTGGTATAATTCGGCTCTTTATTTTCACATTTTGCGCCTTTGTGGGCTGCTATGGATTGAGACATGTCAGAAGAACAACGCCGTCAATTACAACAACAACTTTGGAAAATTGCCGATGAGTTGCGCGGCAAAATGCACGCCGATGAGTTTCGGGATTATATGCTGGGTTTTATTTTCTATAAGTATTTGTCTGAAAAAATGCAGCGTTATGCTGATAATGCCCTGACTCAAGATGAGCGTTTGTTTTCGAGCTTGAACGAGAGCAACGAAACGGATGCTTTAATGATTGCTGCGGTAAAACCTCATGCATTAAGTGAGTTGGGTTATTTTTTGAAGCCCACAGAATTGTTTCATTCCGTTGCGCTGAAAGGCAGTTATCAGTCGGAAAAGGCGGGGGTAAATTTTATCATTGATGATTTGATTGAGATTTTTGGCAATATCGAGCGCAGCACGCAGGGTACTGAGAGTGCGGATGAGTTTGTGAATTTGTTTGAGGATTTGGATTTAACTTCTTCAAAGTTAGGCAATTCTCCAAAAGCCAAGAATGAGTTAGTGGCGAAGATTTTAATTCATTTGGATACAATTGATTTTCAATTGCAAGATGTGAATGCGGATGTGCTCGGGGATGCGTATGAGTATCTCATTGGCGAGTTTGCGAGTGGTGCAGGGAAAAAAGCGGGTGAGTTTTATACGCCGCAACCTGTCTCGACTTTGTTGGCAAGGTTGGTGACTTGTCAGAATAAAACCTTGAAAAATGTGTATGACCCAACGTGTGGCAGTGGTTCGTTATTGTTGCGGGTGAAGAAAGAGGCGGGGCAGGATCGTTCGATTGAAATTTATGGGCAGGAGTTGAACCGCACCACGTTTAACTTGGCGCGTATGAATATGATTATGCATGGGGTGCATTATAACGAGTGTCATCTGAAGCAAGAGGATACGCTGACGCATCCGCAGCATTCTGGGATGGTTTTTGATGCGATTGTGGCAAATCCACCGTTTTCGGCTACTTGGAAGGCTGACCCAAGTTTGTTGAGTGATAACCGTTTTGGGATTTATGGGGTGCTTGCGCCAAAGACTAAGGCGGACATGGCGTTTTTACAGCACATGCTGCATCATTTGGCGGATGGTGGGGTGATGGCTTGTGTGTTGCCGCATGGGGTGTTATTCCGTGGGGGGGCTGAGGGGCATATTCGGAAATATTTTATTGATAATCTGAATGCGTTGGATGCGGTGATTGGTTTGCCTGCGAATATTTTTTATGGGACAAGTATCCCGACTTGTGTGCTGGTGTTTAAGAAGTGTCGGAAGCACTCGGAAAATATTTTGTTTGTGGATGCAAGTAAGCATTTTGAGAAAGTGAAGACTCAAAATAAGTTGTTGCCTGAGCACATTGAGAAGGTTGTCGCGGCTTATTTGGCGCGTGCTGATGAGGCTAAATTTAGTCGGGTTGTGCCTTTGAGTGAGATTGTGGCGAATGATTATAATTTGAATATTCCGCGCTATGTCGATACTTTTGAAGCAGAAATTTCGATTGATTTGGATGAAGTCGCGGCAGATTTGCGGGCCTTGGCTATCCGTGGTCAGGAAACTGATGCTAAAATCGCTGTGTTTTGTCAGGAATTGGGTATTCAGCCGCCGTTTTGAAAGAAGCCCCTAAATCCCCTGAAGGGGACTTTAAAGAAAAAGAAAGTAATTTGTTTAGCCTTAATCTTTAGCCCCCTTTAGGGGGGTGGGGGCTTCTTTAAATATTTTCACAAGGATTATTTTATGAATGTGCCAAAATTGCGTTTTAAAGATGAAAGTGGGCTGGACTTTCCTGAATGGGAAGAGAAAACTTTAGGAGAGATTGCTCATTTTTCTAAAGGTAAAGGTATTTCAAAAGCTGA
>JBDLSS010000238.1:0-13273 GCA_039799345.1 Pseudomonadota bacterium | reverse complement strand
GCGGCGGCGTGCACTTCTTAATGCAGGTGGATATGGAAACCGCCATCAAGCAGGATGAAGAGCAATTAGTGGAAGATTTACGTGCGGTACTGCGTGAAAAGAAACTACATTACAAAGGCTTAAACCGTCTTGCGGATGTTGCAGGCGGGGTGCGTGTCTCTTTTGCAGATGTCGCAACCCGTGATCAAGCACGTCCTATCGTTGCGAAAGACTATCCTGATTTAGTCATCAAAGACCGTGACAGTGCCGACGACTTTGGCTTGTATCTCACGTTTAATGAGAAAAATCTGGTCGAACGCCGCAAAAAAGCCCTTGAACAAAATATCACCACCTTGCGTAATCGGGTGAATGAATTAGGGGTGGCTGAACCGATTATTCAGCAACAAGGGCAAGATCGCATCGTGGTGCAATTGCCCGGTGTGCAAGATACTGCGCGTGCTAAAGAAATTCTGGGGGCAACTGCCACTTTAGAGTTTCGTTTAGTCGATGGTACGCCTGACCAATGGCAAGATGCCCAACGCAATAACAAAATTCCTGTGAACTCACGTTTGTACAAACAACGTGATGGCAGCCCGATTTTGTTAAAACGTAGTGTGATTGTGACAGGCGATCAAATTAATGATGCTGCCTCCGCACTGGATCAACGTTCTGGTCGTCCTTCTGTGTCTGTGGTTTTGGACAACAAGGGCGCAAAACGCATGAACGACATCACCCGCGAAAATATTCAGAAACCGATGTCGGTGGTGTTTATCGAATATCGTTTGGATAAACAAATCGTAGACGGCAAAGAAGTCAAAACCCGTAAGAAAGTTGAAGAAGTGATTAACGTTGCCACGATTCAAGAGCAATTCGGCAAGAATTTCCAAATCACGGGCTTAACTTCAGGCGAAGCGCGGAATCTTTCCTTACTGCTGCGTGCAGGCGCTTTGAAAGCTCCGATGGAAATCATAGAAGAACGCACTATCGGCCCAAGCTTGGGTAAAGAAAATATCCGTCAAGGTTTCCTATCCGCCATATTGGGTTTTGCGGTGGTGATGGTGTTCATGGTGGTACGTTATAGCACCTTTGGCATGGTGGCAAATATCGCATTATTTACCAACATGATTGTGTTGATTTCGTTATTGTCGATGTTGCAAGCCACTTTGACCCTTCCGGGGATTGCGGGGATTGTGTTGACAATGGGGATGGCAGTGGATGCAAACGTGTTGATTTACGAACGGATTCGTGAAGAAATTCATTTGGGAAATTCGCCACAAGCCAGTATTTACGCAGGCTTTGAAAAAGCATTCAGTACGATTGCAGACTCTAACGTGACTACTTTGATCGCAGGGGTTGTGCTGTTTAGTTTTGGCACAGGGCCGATTAAAGGTTTTGCGGTGACCTTATCACTGGGGATTCTTAGCTCGATGTTCACTGCGATCATGGTGAGCCGTGCCGTGATTAACTACAAGTGGGGCAATAAGCGACTCACTACCCTGCCCGTTTAAGGAGAGGCTATGCGTATTTTAGATAAATTTGATTATAGCTATGACTTCATGGGCAAGCGCAGAATTGCAATGTTCGGGTCGATTTTGATGACCGTGATCACAGTAATTTCGTTGCTGACACAGGGTTTGATATTTGGCTTGGATTTTACAGGCGGCTCACTGATGGAAGTCAGTTATTCACAAGCGGTTGAATTGCAACCGATTCGTGAAAATCTGCACAAAGGTGGTTTTCCTGAGGTCGTAGTGCAACATTTTGGCACAGCGCGTGATGTTTCCATTCGCTTAGGCATTCATTCTGATTTAAAAAATCAGGAAATGAATGAAAAAGTGATGGGCATTTTGCAAGCAGGTGGTCAAAAAGTTGAAGTGCGTCGCAATGAATTCGTTGGCGCATATGTTGGCAATGAATTAATTCAAGATGCAGTGTTAGCGGTGCTGTACACCATGATCGGGATTTTAATTTATGTCGCAATACGCTTTGAATACCGTTTTGCGATGGGCGCAGTGTTGGCGGCGTTACATGACCCCGTGATGATTTTAGGGATTTTCTCGATTTTCCGCATTGAGTTTGACTTAACCACGGTGGCGGCAATTCTTGCAGTGATCGGGTATTCACTGAACGATACCATTGTGGTATTCGATCGGATTCGTGATAATTTCTTGAAATTACGCAAGAAAACGGCGATTGAAGTCATGGATATTTCTATCAATGAAACCTTGAGCCGTACCATCATGACTTCAGTCACCACTTTATTGGTGGTGATTGTGCTGTTTTTCTTTGGTGGTGATTTGATTCATGGTTTTGCCACCGCTTTGATTATCGGGATTGTGGTCGGGACGTATTCGTCAATTTATGTCGCCAGTGCCTTGGCTTTGGGTCTGGGTATCAGTCGTGCTGACTTGTTGCCTGTGGTCAAAGAAGGTGCGGAAATTGATAAAAACAGCAAAGTGATTGACATCGATCAAGAGCTGTAAGTTATTGTAAACAGAAAATAAGCCCCTAAATCCCCTAAAGGGGACTTTAAAGATAAAGAAAATAATTTGTTTGTCTTTAAGGTTTAGCCCCCTTTAGGGGGTTGGGGGCTTCTGTAAAGATTTTTAAATCCCCCCTGCCCCCTTTTTCAAAGGGGGTATTTTTTCCCCTGATTTATTTCTCAGTCCCCGAGACCCCATCATGAGCGTCGATGAATTTATTGAAACTTGGCAAAATTCCACTTTGACCGAGCGTTCTGCTTCGCAGCAGCATTTTGTGCAATTGTGTCAGTTATTGGGTGAAAAAACGCCTGCGGAAGTTGACCCCGACGGCACATTTTTCACCTTTGAAAAGGGCGCGAATAAAACTTCTGGCACACGCGGTTGGGCGGATGTGTGGTTAAAGGGCTGTTTTGCTTGGGAATATAAGGGCAAAGGCAAGGATTTAACCAAAGCCTTTGTACAATTGCAGCAATACGCGCTGGCTTTGGAAAACCCACCCTTGTTAATTGTGTCTGACATGCACACGATTGAAATTCATACGAATTTCACCAATACCGTGGCAGAAGTGCATATTCTCACTTTGGAGGATTTACGCGATCCCAAGAAATTAAATTTATTAAAAACGCTGTTTGATAAGGAAAAAATCGAGCAGGTTTTTAAACCGAATTTAACCCGCGATGCAGTCACTTTGCAGATGGCAGAGCAGTTCACCGAATTGGCGCAACGTTTACGCAGCCGTGGGCACGACCCGCAAGCCGTCGCGCATTTTATCAATCGGCTGGTGTTTTGTATGTTTGCCGAAGATATTGGGATTTTACCCAAAGATTTATTCACAAATTTATTAGAATCAATTCTTAGAGTGTTGAAGAAATTCAATTCTGGGAAAAATAAATTTCAGCAACGTGTGGGTGAGTTGTTTGAGGTGATGAGTGAGGGGGGTTATTTTGGTTTGGATGAAGTCGAATGGTTTAATGGCGGTTTGTTTGAAGATAATTCGACTTTGCCAATGGATAAAAATGACATCCAACAGCTTTTAAAAGTCGCTCGTTATGATTGGAAAGACATCGAACCCTCGATTTTTGGGACGTTGTTTGAGCGGGGTTTAGACCCTGATAAACGTAGCCAATTGGGGGCGCATTATACGGATCAGGCTTCGATTTTACGGATTTTAGAGCCTGTAATTTTTGCGCCATTGCGTGCGGAATGGGCAGTTGTGAAAACTGAGATCGCAAAATTATTAGCAAGTTCTTCGCAGAAATCCAAGAAATCAAAAGCGGAGGCAGAGGCTAATGTGCTTTATCATCAGTTTTTAGCGCGTTTAGATTCGGTTCAGGTTTTAGACCCCGCTTGTGGTTCTGGCAATTTTCTATATTTGGCTTTGCTGGGTTTGAAGGATTTGGAGCATCAAGTTTTTATTGAAGCGGAACAATTGGGGCTGGAAAGACAAATGCCGCAAGTGAGTCCTAAAAGTTTGAATGGAATTGAAATTAATCCGTATGCGGCTGAATTGGCGCGGGTCAGCGTGTGGATTGGTCATATTCAGTGGATGCTGGGGCATGGTTATCGATTGAAAAATAACCCAATTTTAGAAACTCTGAATAATATCCAATGTTGTGATGCTTTGGTTGATGAAAATGGTTTGGAAAAAGAGTGGAAAGCGGTTGATTTTATTGTAGGAAATCCACCTTTTTTAGGCGACAAGAGAATGATTTCTATTCTTGGTGAGGAATACGTTTTTCATTTGCGAGATTTGTTTCAAGGCAGAGTTGCGGGCGGCGCGGATTTGGTGTGTTATTGGTTTGAAAAAGCACGGGCGCAATTGGAACAGGGTAAAGTTAAAAATGTTGGTTTAGTTTCGACAAATTCCATTCGAGGCGGTAGTAATCGTAAAGTGCTCGAAAATATCACCGCCACAGGCAGGATTTTTCATGCGTGGAGTGATGAACCGTGGATTAATGAGGGCGCGGCGGTTCGGGTGTCTTTGGTGTGTTTTCAGGGGAAATATGCTAATTCAGAGGGTTCTAATTTAGGACTGCCAGTCCTTGACTCCGTGCTGAATAATCAACCCGTTACTGAAATTTACAGCGATTTGACCGCGCCAAATTTTGGACAAGCTTTAGATTTAACCAAAGCTGTGCAATTAGCTGAAAATAAAAATGTTTGTTTTCAAGGGACTATCAAAGTTGGAGCTTTCGATATTACAGGTGATTTAGCCAGAGAATGGCTTAAAGCTTCTTTTAACCCACATGGAAAGCCTAATAGCGATGTGATTCGTCCTTGGGCAAATGGCATTGATATTGCCCGTCGACCTTCAGATGGTTGGGTTATTGATTTTGGCACAAATATATCTGAAGATGACGCGAGCTTATATGAAAAACCTTTTGAATATCTTGTAAAAAATGTAAAACCTATTCGTGAGCAAACTCGTAGAGATGGTCATAGAAGATATTGGTGGAGATATGGGGAAACTAGACCTGGTATGCGTTTAGCGATTAAACCTTTTATGCGTTATATTGTTACCCCAGCCGTTGCTAAACATCGTGTATTTGCTTGGTTGCCCCATCAAGTTTTGCCTGATCATGCGTTATTTGCCATTGCTCGCGACGATGACACCACTTTCGGAATTTTGCATTCCCGTTTTCATGAATTGTGGAGTTTGCGTTTAGGAACGAGTTTAGAAGATAGACCACGTTACACGCCCACCACGACTTTTGAAACTTTTCCCTTTCCTGAGGGTTTAAGCCCGAATATTCCCGCCTGTGAATATGCCGACAATCCGCACGCCCAAGCGATAGCCAAAGCCGCCCAGCATTTAAATGAATTGCGGGAAAACTGGCTCAATCCCCCCGATTTGGTCAGACACGAACCTGAAATCATTGCGGGTTATCCTGATCGCATTTTGCCGATTGATGAAGAAGCCGCCAAAAAACTCAAAAAACGCACCCTGACAAATCTGTACAACAAAAAACCGCAATGGCTGGTCAAAGCCCATGAAAACTTAGATAAAGCGGTGGCTGGCGCGTATGGCTGGGAAGAGAATTTGAGTGATGATGAAGTGCTGGGGAAATTGTTGGAATTGAATTTGGCACGGTGAAAATCTTTAATCAGCCCCCAACCGCTTAAAGGGGGCTAAAGACAAAAATTAAAACGGTTTTAAGTCCCCTTTAAGGGATTTAGGGGCTTTTTAAAGCGGTTAAAAAATACTTTAATACTCTCTTCAATTTTACAGGTCAACATATCATGCCCACATGGATAAACACTTTCTTACAGAATAGTCGTTCTCTTTATACGATTGTTTTTTTAGCTTGTTGTGGTTTATTAGCGACCAGCTATTTTATTCAATATGTGATGCACTTAGAGCCCTGCTCTTTGTGTTTAGTACAACGTTACACTTTTTTGGGTATCGGCATGATCGCTTTGATAGGTTTGCTGCATGGTTCAATGGGGATCATGAATAAAGTCTACAGTGGATTCATGACATTGTTGGCGATTGGCGGTGGAGTCGTCGCCAGCCGACAATTATGGTTACAAAGCCTGCCACCCAATCAAGTACCTTCTTGCGGGGCGGATTTTGATTTTTTAGTGAATAATTTCCCCATCGCAAAAGCGATTGAATCCTTATGGCAAGGCTCTCCCTCTTGTGCAGAAGTGACATGGAAATTTTTAGGTTTATCTATCGCAGGCTGGGCTTTTATTTGGTTTGCCAGCTTTGCGTTGTTAGCCTTGCTTCAAATGTTTCGCTCTTTTAAAAACACTTAGGGCGTGTCATCAATTAAGTTTTAACTGCGCCCCCCCTATTAAAGAGGGCTAAACCTTAAAACCAGCCCCTAAATCCCCTTTAGGAGATGGCTTAATCATTATCGTTTATTCTATTTAGGAACATTAGCTTATATATACTTTGCCGTTTACCACTGTTTTTCTACTTTCTGTTTTGACAAGTTTGACAAGCTAATTTTCACTTTCGTGAAAACTACAGGGCTATTTTTAGTTGCAATATTTTTATGAAAGTCAATATTTTGACTAAATTATAACCACTTGATATAAAATGATAAAACAGACTATGCAACAAGTTATGCGGCTCTTAAGAAAAGTAAAAAGTAGCTTAAACTAATGTTTTATAAATGAAATAACGATAATGATTAAGCCCTCCCTTTAGGGGACTAAACACAAACAAGTTATTTAATGTTGAATGTTTTAAGTCCCCTTTAGGGGATTTAGGGGCTGGTTTTAAGGTTTAGCCCTCTTTAGGTGGGGCGCAGTTAAAACCTAATTGATAACACACCCTAGCGATTCAAAACATTTTCCTCGCAATTATCCAAGCATTGTGCCTAAGCAAAACCCCTGCATTTGCTGTACACTGCTAGCGATTTTATCCCTCAGAATAAAACAAGCCCATCACGCCTTATTCAATCCTACAACCTTAAAAATAAAGGAGCAAAATCATGGGATTTTTAGCAGGAAAACGCGCCCTTATCGTCGGTCTCGCCAGCACCCGTTCTATCGCTTGGGGCATCGCACAAGCCATGCACCGCGAAGGCGCAGAACTCGCTTTCACCTATCAAACTGAAAAATTACGTGAGCGCGTCGAGAAAATGGCGGCAGAATGTGGTTCAAGTTTAGTGATGCCTTGCGATGTCGGCAGCGACGAACAAATTCAAGCGGTGTTTGATGAATTAGCAAAATCTTGGGATGGTTTAGACAGCATTGTGCACTCGGTTGCATTCGCGCCCGCTGAAGAATTAAAAGGCGAATATTTAGAAAATGCCACCCGCGAAGGTTTCCGTACCGCGCATGAAATCAGCTCTTACAGCTTTTCAGCTTTGGCAATGGCAGGGCGCAAATTGATGCAAGGGCGCAAAGGTTCATTAATTACCCTGAGCTACTTAGGCGCGGAACGCACTGTGCCCAATTACAACGTCATGGGTTTGGCAAAAGCCAGTTTAGAAGCCAATGTGCGCTATATGGCGTATAGCTTAGGCGCGGAGGGTACGCGCGTGAATGGCATTTCCGCAGGTCCAATCCGTACACTTGCCGCCTCTGGCATCGCGGATTTCCGTAAAATGTTGGATTATTTTGAAGAAAATACCCCCTTACGCCGCAATGTGACGATTGAAGATGTGGGCAATGTCGCTGCATTTTTATGCTCCGATTTAGCCGCAGGGATTACGGGCGAAATCACTCATGTGGACTGCGGTTTCAGCATTACCGCCATGCCGCGCTTGAGTTAAGGAATTATGATGAATAATGCAGAACTGAAAAAACAACAAGTTGCGAATGCCGCTTTGACTTATGTCGTACCTGATACCGTTATCGGCGTGGGCACGGGTAGCACGGCTAATTATTTCATCGACGCGCTTGCCACGATTAAACACACGATTGAAGGTGCAGTCGCCAGTTCCCAAGCTACCGCTGAGCGTTTGAAATCCCACGGGATTCGCGTGTTTGATTTAAACGGTGTGGGCGAATTGTCGGTGTATATCGACGGAGCTGACGAATCCAGCCAATACTTGCATTTAATTAAAGGCGGCGGCGCGGCGTTGACCCGTGAAAAAATCGTGGCGGCGGCAAGCAAGCAATTTGTGTGTATCGCTGATGAAAGTAAATTAGTGGATGTGTTGGGGAAATTCCCCTTGCCGATTGAAGTGATTCCGATGGCGCGTAGTTATGTGGCGCGGAAATTGGTAGCTTTGGGCGGTAATCCTGTGTTGCGTGAAGGCGTTATCACGGACAACGGCAACATTATTTTAGATGTGCACGGGCTACACATTGCTGAACCTGTGAAATTGGAAACGGAATTGAACAATATTACAGGGATTGTTGAAAACGGTTTATTTGCGCGTCGCCCTGCGGATATTTTATTGCTGGGCACGGATAATGGTGTGCGTTTGATTGAGTGATTTCATTTTAGATAATCTCAATGATTATGCAAATGAGTTGCGTACTTTATTGGTCGATAACTTCAATATTATTGTTCATCCTCTCCCGAATTCTTAAATCAATCGAGTATATCTCTTTGAGAGAGTTTGAAATGCCGTTTTTCCTAACATCTTATAAAGAGCAAGCAGTTCGACTATAAGCCGGGTTCTGTTCCATTTTGCAACGGTGGCAACCATTCCTCTGGGATGTTTGTCACCAAACACCTCTAGCGACCTACCCGAGAACGGCGCGGATCACGCCTTCAACTCGCCAAAGCGGATGAGTTCTCCTATTTGGTCTTGCTTCAGATGGGGTTTACCCTGCCATGCCTGTTGCCAAGCACGCGGTGCGCTCTTACCACACCATTTCACCCTTACCTTGTCAGACAAGGCGGTATATTTTCTGTGGCACTTTCCGTAGGCTTGCGCCCCCCAGACGTTATCTGGCATCTCATCCTATGAAGCCCGGACTTTCCTCCACGAGGGTAAACCCTCACAGCGATTGCCCGTCTTGCTGCTTGCCCGCTTAGTTTAAGCGATAGGGGCGAAATATGCCAGAGATGTCTGAATGCAGCACTTCATTTAGACAGCTTTTAAAATTATCAAACTAAATTACTAGGTTAAACCCACTGATTTTTCTCATATAAACATGCAAAAAATAACTTGATATTGCGAATAAGAATGATTATCATTGCAGTTAATCTTACAGCGAACCAATTGCATGGGTCTCGGTTAAGTTATTAATTCTTATCAAATTATGAGGTTATATCGTGCGTAAGTTATTTCAACTCAGCCTACTCGCCTTATCCACTGCGATGTTTGCGAATACAGTCTCCGCAGAAGATAAAGTTTTTAACTTAGTGATTAAAAATCATAAGTTTGAACCCGCCGAAATCACCGTTCCCGCAGGTGTTAAAATCCAGCTTAATGTGAAAAATCTGGACAGCACTGCCGAAGAGTTTGAAAGCTATGAATTAAATCAGGAAAAAGTGATTTCTGGCGGACAAGAAGCGACTTTACACATCGAACCTTTAAAACCCGGAAGTTATCCTTTTGTGGGCGAATTTAACGAAGACACGGCAAAGGGTGTTCTAATCGCCAAATAATTGGCAGGAACAATCATGAAATATCTAACTTCTGTTGCAAAAAATTTGCGTCCCGCTCTTGTGTTGTTTGGCTTATTTGGCGGCGTTATGGGCAGTCATCATGCCTTAGCAGACTTCAAAGTTTATTCCCCTTATGTGGAAAAAGACACTATAGAAATTGAAGCCCGTGGACACATTGTTACAGATCGCAATCCTGAACGCCGTTCTGCACGCCAAGATAAATTTGAAATTGGTTATGGGGTAACTGACTGGTGGTCTACCAGTTTTTTTACGGAACATGAAAGAGAACCTGGCGAAACTTATCGCCACTCTGCAACCGCATGGGAAAATATTTTTCAATTAACTGAGCGTGGCAAATATTGGCTAGATGCGGGTTTATACGTGGAATATGCCTCAGCGGCTGAAAAAAGTGCTGCCGATACCTTAGAATTGAAATTATTGCTTGAGAAAAATATCGGAAAATTCTCAAATACCGTGAATTTAATTTTTGAACGTGAAATTGGCAAAAATTCTTCTTCTCGTGATGTGGAAACCAGTTATGCGTGGCGCACCCGTTACCGCTGGAAACCTGAACTTGAACCAGGTATTGAAATTTATGGTGGCTTGGGCAATTTAGAGGGTTTGAAAGTTTCTAGTGCGTATAGTCATCAGGCAGGTCCTGTCATATCTGGAAAATTTCGCTTAGATTCAAAGAGTGCACTTCTTTACCAAGTGGGCTATTTGTTTGGCTTGAATCACAATAGTGATGATGGCGCAGTGAAATGGCAATTGGAGTATGAACGCCATTTTTGAGTGTTTTAGTAAATGTTGAGTGAACCCTCCAGAACGACCAGTTTCCCAGATTGGTCGTTTTTTTATGCGTGTATATATGCGCTATTTTTAAATGTATGTACAGTGTGCTTCAAATAATTCACTTCTTCGCCACCTTCATTTTTAACTCAACCCCATTTTGACGGCTGTTCATGCCCGCAATTTCCACTTGAAAACCTTGTTGCACCCACGACTGTTTCAATTGTTCGACCGCTTGCAAACTTCCCAAATCCATTTCCAGCTCGAAACGCCCTTGACGAAATTCCAAACGTTTCAACAATAAACCTGTACTTTGTTTCAACGACGGACTGAGTTGCACCAACTGACTTAAAAAATCAGTGTCACCGCCACCTTGCCCGCGCTGGTTGCGTAATTGTTTTAATTGCTGTTCCATTTGCGCCCGAGGATTCACAATTTTCTTCGATTCGGGAAAAGTTTCGCGATAAACCTGTTCAATTTGCTGGCTTAATTGGGTGCGTTGCTGCGCAAGCTGTTGCGATTGCGTCCACAATTGTCCGCCGTAAATCAGCACGCCCAACAATAATAACGCTGCGGTCAGTCGCCACGGTTTCCAAAATTCGCCCAGCGCGTGACTGGGGCGATATTCGCCTTGCAATAAATCCAAGGGCGGCGCAGCAAACATGCCTTTGCTGAACCACGCATATTCGCCCTGCGCCTCAGTTTGCACTTGCACGGGAATGCCTAAACTATTTAAATCCTGCGTCCAATGCGTCGTTCCCGAAGCATAAACTTGCAATAAGCTGGGTGCATTTTCCCCCGCTTCGTCGATGGCGAATTGCAACCACGTCAGCGCATTGTTGAGTTCAACTGCGAAACCTGCATACGCGCCCGTGCGCACTAACAAAGTATTGCCCAATAACAATAAACCCCAGCCTTGCGGCGGCAAAGGCACGGCTAATACGTCGGGGACAATTGCGTCAAAAACCAAGCCAGTTTCTTGAATCGCTTCGAGATAAGTTTGTAAATGCGCACGTTCCAAGACTGCCACAGGAATTAAACCGCTGACTTTGTCGCGTTCCCCTACGGCAAAATGTAAGTTTTCAATTTCTTCTGCCAATTGCTCTTCTAAAACGAAAGGTACGGCTTGTAATAAGCGTTGGCGTTGTTTGCTGGGCACATCGACTTGCGCGAGCAGAATATCGGTGCTGGGTAACAGTCCATAAACCCGTTTGGCGGTGGGCAATTGTGAAAGTTCGCCTGTTTGGACAGGGGTTTGCAGTTGCCCTTTGGCATCACAGGCTAACCACGTTACAGCGGTCGGAGAGGAACTTGTCCAATGACAAAATAGAGTATGTAGCATGGGAATCTGTGTCGAGTACCAAGAAAAACAGCGAACGAATAGAATAGGCTATTGTGTAAGGAATTACTGTCCCTTATCATAAGAAAGCTTGTGCGGTATTCACCAATTTTAATGCATGTCCACAAGCTTTTCTAAGAGACATTATACTGCACCTTGCACATTTCTCTATAAAACACAGCTCCGAATAATCGTAGGGACGGGAAGAATGAAAATACTGGTTGCTGTCAAACGCGTGGTTGACTATAACGTAAAGGTAAGGGTAAAAAGCGATGGTTCTGACGTGGATATTGCCAACGTCAAAATGTCGATGAACCCTTTTGACGAAATTGCGGTGGAAGAAGCGATTCGCTTACAAGAAGCAGGCATCGCCACAGAAATCGTTTTGGTGTCTTTAGGCGTGAAAGCTTGCCAAGATATTTTACGCACCGGTTTAGCAATGGGTGGCGACCGCGCCATTCTGGTTGAAACGGATGAAGAAATTCAGCCCTTGAGTGCTGCCAAATTATTAAAAGCCGTGGTCGAAAAAGAACAGCCTCAAATCGTGATTCTGGGCAAACAAGCCATTGATGACGATGCCAATCAAACAGGACAAATGCTTGCCGCTTTATTGGGCTGGGGACAAGCCACCTTCGCCTCAAAAGTCACGGTTGCAGGCGAACAAGCCACGGTGATTCGTGAAATCGATGGCGGGCTGGAAACGATTGCAGTGAAATTGCCAGTCGTAGTCACCGCTGACTTGCGCTTGAATGAACCGCGCTATGTCAAATTACCCAATATTATGAAAGCTAAGAAAAAGCCCTTGGATGTGCTCACTCCCGCAGACTTAGGCGTGAACTTAACGAAAAACTTAGTCACCCTCAAAGTGCAAGAACCGCCTGTGCGTAAAGCAGGGGTCAAAGTGGCTGATGTACAAAGCTTAGTGGATAAACTCAAAAACGAAGCAAAGGTGATTTAAATGCGCGTGTTAGTGGTTGCCGAACATGATAATCAAAGCCTGAAAGCAGGCGTACTCAACACCATTCAAGCGGCGCGTAAAATTGCCAGTGAAGTGGTGGTTTTAGTGGCAGGACATGAAGCCAGCAGCGTGGCACAAGCCGCCGCTCAAGTCGAAGGTGTGAGCAAAGTATTACACGCCGATGCCGCACAATATGCCCATGCTTTGGCAGAAAATATTGCCAATTTGGTGCTGAGCATTGCCAAAGAATACACGCATATTTTAGCCCCCGCTTCGACCTTCGGGAAAAATTTCTTACCCCGCGTCGCCGCTTTATTAGACGTGGCTCAAGTTTCTGATGTGATTCAAGTCGTGGATGCGGAAACCTTCGTGCGCCCGATTTATGCGGGCAACGTGTTAGCCACGGTGAAATCCACCGATGCGATTAAAGTTTTAACGATTCGTACCACGGGTTTTGATGCGGTTGCCGCCACGGGGGGCAGTGCTGCAATTGAAAGCTTAGCTGCCCAAGCCGACAGCGGTTTAGCCAGTTTCGTTGAACAAACCTTGACCAAGTCCAGCCGTCCTGAATTGGGCGCGGCAAAGATTATTGTGTCAGGTGGGCGCGGCATGGGTAGCAGTGAAAACTTTGCGATTCTTGAAGCCCTTGCGGATAAATTAGGGGCTGCGATTGGTGCATCGCGTGCCGCAGTGGATGCGGGCTA
>JBDLSS010000237.1:0-2746 GCA_039799345.1 Pseudomonadota bacterium | reverse complement strand
TTCGGTATAAGCGGTGCGGGCTGCGTCCTTATTGCCTTGTAACATCGCAATATCGCCGCGCAATTCAGCATATTCGCCTTTGAAAGTTCCTTGGTCGCTATGGCTTGCCAGTTTGGACGCTTTATCAAATTGCTGTTGTGCAATCGCAATCCGCACTAAACGCAAACGCGCAATATGGACAAATTCGAGCAATTTGGCATTGTCGATCACCCATTGCAAACGCAGTTGGGCAGATTCTAATTTATTCTCATCCACATCCGCTTTTGCCAAATGTAAGGCTAATAAAGCGGCGTAAGGGCTGTTGCTGTATTTGGATAATAATTCATCGCTCGCAGCGGTAACTTTCGCTTTATCTTTGTGTTCTAAAGCGGCAATCGCCATTTCATAAGTGTCGGACGCATGTTCTGCTTCGCTGGCTTGATATTGATGCCAACCTTGCCAGCCAAATAACAAGCTTAAACCCAAAATAATGCCCGTGAGCACGGAAGTTCCATTGTCCTTCCACCATTTTTTAATCTCTTCAATCTGTTCTTGATCGGTTTGTTGATATTCCACAGGAGTTCCTTCCGCTTAAAAATGAAATACGTTAAATATGTTGAGCTAAATATTCGATTAAAGCCGTTATGCTGAGGATTTGCTGGGCTTCGGTTTGGCGCAAAGACTTCAGGGTGATTTGTTGGTTTACCCATTCTTCTTCCCCCAAAATCAGGGCAAAACGCGCCCCACTTTTATCCGCACGTTTGAACTGATTTTTAAAACTACCACCGCCACAATGGGTTAAAATTCGCAACTGTGGCAAAGCATCGCGCAATTGTTCAGCAAATAATAAACCTTGCCGCACTAAAGCCTCATTGCCTGCCAGAATGAAATAAGCATGGGGCGAAGTATCGCGTACAGGCGTGGCTTGTTGTTCGAGCAAAGCCACTAAGCGTTCCAAGCCCAACGCGAAACCAATTGCAGGCGTGCTTTGTCCGCCGATTTGCTCGACTAAACTGTCATAACGCCCACCCGCACAGACCGTGCCTTGTGCGCCCAGACTTTGCGTGACCCATTCAAACACCGTGCGGTTGTAATAATCTAAACCGCGCACTAAACGTGGATTCACAGTGTAACTGAGTCCCGCTGCGTCCAAAATCGCACGTAGTTCGGCAAAGTGTGCTTGAGATTCTGCATCTAAATGATCAATCAGTTGCGGTGCGCCTTGAATCAAACTTTGTAAATCAGGATTTTTGCTGTCTAAAATGCGCAAAGGATTGGTTTGTAAACGACGTTTGCTGTCTTCATCGAGTAATTCGGGTTGCGCTGAGAAATAAGCCACCAAATGTTCCCGATACATGGCGCGCGCATTGGCAGAACCCAAGGAGTTAATTTGCAGGCTAATATCTTGTAAACCCAAAAGTTTCCAAAAACGCGCCAGCATTAAAATCAATTCTGCGTCGATGTCTGCACCAGACAAGCCGTAAACTTCCGCGCCAATTTGATGAAACTGGCGTAAACGTCCTTTTTGGGGGCGTTCGTGGCGAAACATAGGGCCCATGTACCACAGCCGTTGAATTTGATTATAAAACAAGCCGTGTTCAATCCCTGCGCGTACACAGCAGGCAGTGCCTTCGGGGCGCAAGCTGAGGCTGTCGCCATTGCGGTCTGCAAAAGTGTACATTTCTTTTTCGACAATATCGGTGACTTCGCCAATCGAACGGCAAAATAATTCAGTTTTTTCCACAATTGGCATACGGATTTCTTGATAGCCGTAGCTTTCCAAGATAGTGCGTAGCGTTGCTTCTATGGTTTGCCAGCGGGGGGCTTGCGTGGGTAGGAGATCATTCATCCCACGAATTGCTTGAATAGACTTAGACAACAGTATTTCCCTATCAGTCAGTTTGATACGCTGTAAATACTATAGTGTAACATTGTTGATGATAAGAGGTTAAGCTATCCATTTTTTAGGGATGGATAAAGCTGACTGCTTAATCACGCGCCCTTGCATTTAAATACGAATTGCTTGAATTATGCACACTGCAATGCCTACAATTGTGACACGATAAAAATCGTTTTCTGACATTCAAAGGACAGTAATCATGCAAGGTGATAACGGCGTTATCCAACAACTCAATAGTTTATTGGCAGGCGAGTTGACGGCAATTGATCAATATTTTATCCATTCTAGAATGTATCACAACTGGGGCTTTTTCCGTTTGTATGAAAAAACTCACCACGAAATGCAAGAAGAAACCGAACATGCAGATTGGCTTATCAAGCGCATTCTGTTTTTGGAAGGCACGCCTGATTTAGCCACTCGTCAGGGCTTGCATGTTGGCAAAGATGTGCCGCACATGTTTAGCAATGACTTAGATTTAGAATATGCCGTGGTCAAAGAATTGAAGAGCGTGATTGCTTACTGTGAGTCGGTGAAAGATTATATTACCCGCGACATTTTGGAACAGATGCTGAAAGATACCGAAGAAGATCATGCCTATTGGTTGGAAAAACAATTGGGCTTGATCGAAAAGCTGGGCTTGGATAATTATTTACAATCTGCGATGGGCGAAGAGTCTAGTACTTAGACAAGTTTTATTCCCCAGAAAAAAGCGGCAAAGCGGCGATGAATTGAAATCATCGCCGCTTTTTTATCACTGCACCCTTCTCAAACAGGGAACTATACCTAATTGATTTAAGTAGAAGTTAGGCAGTTTAAATACTAAGTCTTTTATTTACAATGAGTGACAATTATACGTGGCATAATAGT
>JBDLSS010000236.1:0-7357 GCA_039799345.1 Pseudomonadota bacterium | reverse complement strand
ATAAAGAAACTTGGATGAAAATTTAACACAAAAGCAAAATGGCAGGGTTGAACCTTGTTATTTGGAAAAATCACACGAGAGCCATTTAAATAGAATGCATTCCAAATGCTGCTAAAAACATGTTATTTGTCCTACATATCGCGGTCATAAGGAAATTTTTTCACCATTTTAAGCAACTGAGCACTTTACCAATTAGCACGTCTTTGAGCAAGCCAACAGTGAGGCAATTTTGATTAAAGTCTATGTTTGACTTGGCATTTGGCATAATGGGGGTATTTTACACCGCATTATCCTAGGGCGTGTCATCAATTAAGTTTTAACTGCGCCCCAGTCCCCTAAAAAGGGCTAAACCTTAAAACCAGCCCCTAAATCCCCTAAAGAGGACTTAAAATATTAAACATTACATAACTTGTTTGTGTTTAGCCCCCTTTAGGGGGGTGGGGGCTTCTCTAAAGGTTTTTAAACGCGCTACTTTCTGTTAAAACCTAATTGACGACACGCCCTAGCGTGCGAATCTAAGCATGTAGATAATATGGCGTTATTATAACCTGAGTTTGCAGCGAATAATCTCTTATTTCAAGTCATTCACGGCGGTATTTCTAAAATGATTGTTGAATCAGAATGGTGCTGCTTAGTGTTTTAAGCACGATGTGATAAGGCGTATGCAAGCATTCTGCCAAATTTAATAGGTTTTTTGGGGATAAGGAGAAAATTGTCAGAATCAGGATTTCAAGCGGCACGGGTAAGCATTAAAAATAATGCGTGTTGAACTGATTCTGACAGATTATCAGATTTAGCCTTGCCTAACGCGCTGAAGGCTAAACTGGACTACAGGATTATTCTTCGCCAAATAAAGCAGCTAATAATTGCAACAAGCTGATAAATAAATTGTAAATCGAGACATATAAGCCAACGGTTGCCATGATGTAATTGGTTTCATGACCGTTCACAATTTCGCTGGTTTGAAATAGGATTGAACCCACCATCAATAACACCACCATTGCGGAGATGCCTAAGGACAACATCGGTAATTGGAACACGATTGCGCCAATCCCTAACAACATCGCGACAATCATGCCTGCAAAAATGAAGTTTCCTAAGAAACTGAAATCTTTACGGGTGGTCAAAGCGTAAGCGGATAAGCTCACAAACACCGCAGCCGTTGAGGCAAAAGACATCATGACTAACATATTACCGTTGGCAAAACGGGACATGTATAAATTTAAAATCGGCCCTAAGGTGAAGCCCATGAAGCCCGTCAACGCAAACACGGCAACCAAGCCCCAAACGCTATTACGCAGTGCGGCAGTTGCAAAAAACAGAGCAAAATAAGCCACTAAAGTGATTGCCCAATGAATTGGTGGCATCGCGGTGACCATCGCAATGCCTGCGGTGACCGCACTGAATAACAGCGTCATCGATAACAACATATAGGTGTTACGAATCAGCTTATTGGTGTCGCTGCTGCTGACAACCGTTGTGCCCAGTGCGCTTGCCGCGCTGTTAAAATCTACAACTTTATTGGGTTGCATACTATTCTCCTAGTGAGAGTGGTGGAAGTGGATTGACTGCTAAAGCCCCTAACCCCCTAAAGGGGGCTAAATATTAAACAAAACATAATATTTTTATCTTTAAAAGTCCCCTTTAGGGGATTTAGGGGCTGGTTTTAATCTAGGGGGTTGGGGGCTTCTTTAAACTTATTTAATAATCGGTTTTTGTAATTTGGTGACGGCTTTCAAACGATTCAAGAGCACATCCCAATTGACCCGTTTGTTATAACCTATCACATCAATTCGCGGCAAACCACCGCCTTTCACAATATAATAGCCATTGGGCGCATCTTCGACCCCACGCATTTCGCACACCCCATTTTCCAAACGACAGCCCCAGCCCAAACGCTCATAACTAAAGTTTTCAAAGAAGCTGAGCACGCCGCGTGACAGCGCATTAATTGCGCCATTACCGCCCAAACTGGTCAAATTATTCACTGCTTTTTGGCTGATTAAATGGGTACTGTCATCATTTTTTGGGGTGATTAACAGGGCATCAAAAGCAATGGGTTGCCAATTCACCATTTTCAAGCCCTGAATTTTGCCCGACAAACGCCCTTGAATTTCACCGAATTCAGTGACTTGAGTTAAAGTCGCTAAATCAAATTGTTTCACGGCAATATCCGCACTGAGTATCGGACTACGACTCGACAATTTATCAATGTGCAAAGTGCGAATAATCATTTCTCCATCAAAGGCTTGCACCGTGAGTGCGCCGCCTAAATCCATGCCATCTTGATGATAACGCACCGAAGGAATCGAACCTGATAATTGTCCATTCAGTTTGGGAAAATCCAAAGCTGTGCACAAAGCGGGCAAGGAAATTGGCTGTAAACTCGCGCTGAAATCGCCGTGCATGGTTTCTAAACCCAAATCATGCAGGTGTAATTTATCAATTTGAAATGCGCCATCGAGCACGGGCTGATTAAGCGTGCCCAATAAACGTATGCTATGCCCTTGTAATACCGCTTTCAAACCGCTTGCCCCAAGCGGAATATGTTTTGCGATAAAACCCGCTTGCCAGTTTAAATACGAAGGCGCGTCCGCCTTTTCACTGCCCCAGATTAATTCACCATCAAGCCCATGAAAAGCAAAACGTTTATTCGTATCTTCCACATGAATATCATGCAATTGACTACGAAATGAGCCTTGTTCTTGATCCCAATCCAGTTGCAGCGCAATATCGCCCCGCAATTGCAAACTGCTCAAAGCAGATTCTTTTTCCGCCCCTTCTTGCAAATAAGCTTTATAAACAGGCTGTAACAGCGTTTTCGGCAACATCACCCGCAAATTTTCAACCGTGAACGGCGTGGAAAATTTGAACTTGCCTTGTGCGCCCAAATTTAAAATGTCGGCGTGATGATATTGAAAATTTTGAAGATGTAGCGCGTTGTCTTGATAATTTGCAGCAAGGCTTGCTTCAATTGGTTTATTTTTTTCAAGCTTGATATAAAGCGGTTGGCTGAGAATCTCGCCCGCCAACAGTTTCAAATCGCTGTTGATCTGCCAAGCATCTTGGTTTTGTTTCGCCTTGATATTAAAGGCTAAATTTAATTGCTCGCCTGCATGGCTGGCATCTGCGCTGCTGAAATATAAACGCGTGGTTTGCCCATCGACTTGCACTTGTGAATGCTGCCCACCCATCGTCGCTTTTACTTTAAATTGGGCCATACCCGCTAGATTCATCGCTGTTTCTGGCGGAATTTCCAGATTTTTGAGCAGCGAAGCTAAATTGAGTTGCGAGACCTGTAAATCGACTTGGATTTTTTCGCCTTCGGAGGAAACATCGCCCGCCAAAGTGCCGCCCGCCACCGCCCATGATTGCAATTTTAATTGGATTTTTTGGGTTGCAGGATGGTATTGAAAACTGAGGTCTGCCACAGTTTTGCTGAGCGCGGGCAAAGATAATTGTGCTTTGGCGCAAGCAATTAAATCAGCGCGGTATTCGATATGCGGACAAGTGATTTCGACTTTATGTAGAGTTTTCGGCAATGAAGGCAAGTGCAAACTTGCGATTACCAGTTTCACCGCTAAAGGTTCGGTTAATTGTAGTTGCAAGGTCACGCCTTCCGCTTGCCATGCTTTGCCGTCAATTGTGCCTAGGGCTAGGGTTGCATGTTGCACAGCGAACACCTTGCCACAACAGCAACAGCCCATCATTAAACCTAGCCAAACTTTCCACATAATGCGTTCTCACAGTGTTCGATATTTCTGTTCACAGTATATCTTTCTTTTGCAGGAGTTATGCAGTTGAAACACGCATTCCATATTCTATAATAAGTTATTCTGTATGTATCATGATATTTTAAGTAAAATTAAATAGTTAAATATTAAATTGCGTCATTCTTAACCATGTAAAATGATTTCTCGAAGTAAATTTATATTATAAGCCTTCAATAATCTCAACCTTATCCAATACATAAAATCCCAAAATTGCATTACACAACGCCATTTTCTCAAAATTCGGCAACATTGCGGGTGTAATCTCCATTAAATGTAACTCCCCCGATTGTAGCAAACGCGCCCGCGTCGTACCTTTTAACAAAGGAACACGCGGTGTTTGCCAGTGAATTCCATCAAAAAATGCTACATTTGCAATGCTAGTGTCGGTAATTAAGCCATTTTTCACAAATAACACATCATCCGCCATTCCCTTCATTGTAAACAACTGATTGATAGTATCTCGGTTCAAAAATTTATAGGCATATTCCAAACCATTAGCCTTCACCAACTTAAAACGCTGAAACCGTCTGACTAAAATCGGAAAATATTCTATAGATTCAATCTGTTGCTTATACACAATACGCGCCCTAAATTCACCTTTTTCAGGCGCATTTAACAAGGCTTGTTTCAAATCAGGCGCGTGCTCAGCAATGTTTAATTGTACACAACTCCGCTGCATTCGGGCTTGATGAAATTCTAAATATTGTGCCTGCTTATCAACAATTTTTATAGTTTCTAAGAGTTTTTGAATCATTATAAAGGTAAATATATTTTTGAAAGTAATTCTTGATATTCACTGTGAACATCACTCTCTATCGTTAAACCACCACCACTTTTATAAATTAACTGCTCACCTTGACGTTCAATAAAACGAATCATCACCGCGCTGTCTAAATAATTTTTCCCATCAAAATAGCCAAAGATGCCCGTAAAAAACCCGCGCTTATAAGCTTCAACCTGTTGAATAATTTCTAAAGTTTTACGCTTGGGTGTCCCAGAAATCGAACCAGCAGGCAATAAAGTAAATAATAAGTCACCCAGATTTATTTGCCAATTGAGCGGTAAAATCCCTGAAATCTGTGAACTGACTTGCAATAATTCAGTATTGCCTGCCTGAATTTTTTCTAAATAACGGAATTTATCAACACGTACTTTTGTAGCAATCATTGATAAATCATTGCGTAATAAATCGACAACCATTGTATGTTCTGCTAATTCTTTAGGATTTTCTAAAACATCACGGGCAGCGTTGGGAAGTGCAGCATCTATCGTACCTTTCATAGGATAAGTAGTGATAGTGTTATTTTCAATTTTTATAAAACGTTCTGGAGAAAAGACTACAAATTTATCTTTGAACAGTAACTTAAATTTGGCTCGGCTTTGATAAAAAATCTCTTGTAAAGATAAGGGGCTGGCTATTTTTGTGGGAAAAGTCAGGTTTAATAAATAGCTGTTTCCATTTTTAAAGTTTTGTTGAATTTGATTAAAAGCTTGTTGATAATGCTCAAAAGAGATAGCTTTTTGAATTTTTAAATTCGTTGTAGGCTTGGAATGACTGGAAAATATGGTGTTAGTAATGCCATTGATATTGAAAAAAATGTCTTTATCTAAGTGCATCAAAGGCTGAACATGATAATTTGCACATTCAAAATCAATCAAAAATAAACAGGCTTGTTGCTGTTGGGCGAAGATATTTAAAGCAGAAACAAAGGGATGTGGCATTATGGAGATGTTCGGCTGAGGAAAGGCTGCGCATTTTAACATTAAAACTTAACAGAAACCTCCCACCCCTAAAACATAAGTCATCTTCATTATCTTATTCCTACCCCGCCGCTCCAAGGGCGATGATTTTACGGTTTGGGGTGAAATAAAAAGAGCTTTATTATTTTGACTATTGAAAATTTGGGGATGCCCGCGCCGCTGGAGTGACGTTACACGAGACAGTGATTTAAATCTTTGAACCCGTTTTTTCTCTAATTAAGTTTTAACTGCGCCCCAGCCCTTAAACCAGCCCCTAAATCCCCTAAAGGGGACTTAAAATATTAAATAACTTGTTTGTGTTTAGCCCCCTTTAAGGGGTTGGGGGCTTTTTTAAAGGTTTTTAAACGCGCTACTTTCTGTTAAAACCTAATTGATGACTCGCCCTAGGGCGCAGATTTTAATCTGCCAATTGTTAAAGATGGGCGGCTGAATCTAATTTAAACTATACAACAGCTGCACATTGCCATCGCTATAAGTCATTTGATAATCCGCTTTGCCATCATGATTCATATCCCCAATGACACGCAGCCCCAAGGGACTATTATCAATATTTTTACTGATAAGAAACGATAATTTCGCTTGGAAACTCCGCTCACCAACATTCACACTCACCACAGCATTTTCCTCTCTGAATTGCAGCGTAGATGCGATATTTTGTAAAGCGGCTTGTAATTCTTCAGGGTGTAAAGCCACAGAATATAAAGCTTGTTGACGTAAAACACCTACATTGTCGTAAAAAACTAAAAAAGTTTGGTTATTTTGTTCAACTAAGCCCGTTGCTAATTGATTATTGGGGGAAGAACTGACATCAGGGCGCAGTAAAAATAAACTGTCATTTGCCAAACTTATCAATACAGTACCGTCATTTTGTACCTTGATATTTTGTACAGCTGCGATGGTTTGCAAAGCACTTTGTAAAACGGACAGATTTTGTACTATCGCATGAGCGTGCAATATTTCGCCTGAAATTAAATTAAAACTCACTTTGCTGTTGTTGAAATGTACTTCTGTGGTTGCAGTGCGTACATAATTTTTTTGTAAATTATCCGCTTGAAATTTAAAACAGACATTCCCCATATCCGCTTGCAACACATCAGCATCATGGCTAAAATTTAAACCTGCTTGCTTTACGCTGGGCAAAGCTTTCAAATCACTTAATACTTTATCTGTTAATAAATTGCTTAAAGTAGTTTTTTTGATATTAACACGATTTTTAAGTGTTAATAATAATTTAACTGTATTTTCATTGAAGGTATAATTCAAAAAAGGGGTTTGCACTGCTTGTGGACTCATCCCTTTAGCAATTAAAACAATGCGTTGTCCACCATTACCATTTTTAAATAAAGCTTGTATAGGTGCGGAAACGTCGGCTCGCCACACTTCACCTTGTTTACGTTTGTACTGGTTTACGTAATTTGCGTAATACTTGCCTAGTTCACGCTGTGAAGGTAAATATTCTAAACTGAACATCTCAGGATTGGCATTATTTTCCGCATAAAAACGCAGTTGCCCATCAACGTATTCATCATCATGTGCGTTGGTAAACAGCAATTGTGCACTGATAATTTCAGCATCTTTCTGTAAATCCGCAAAAGAAAATAATAAACCTAAAGTATTTTGGCTGGTTTCCAAACTGAACATTTGCAAATTCGCGCTAATATTGCGGCTATCATTTAATTCGTCTGCACTGAAAACCATAGTTGTCATACTGAAAGGGTCAGCGGCGGTGTATTGCGTGGAATTACTGGAAATCGTGGGAGTGGGAGTAGGTATAGGTGTAATAACAACAGGTTTCGGCGTTTCAGAAATTGGGCTTATCGTTA
>JBDLSS010000235.1:0-6259 GCA_039799345.1 Pseudomonadota bacterium | reverse complement strand
TACATTTATTTCATGAACCACTACAATCAATCATTACTTGTTTAGCACTACCAAGGGGTTGTGTGCAAAATTATAGATTTTCAAGAAGTCCCGAATCCCTTAAAAACAAGTGCTTGTTGCTTTAGGAAATCACCACGTACAAAGCCCCGACAAGCTGAAAACTTGTCAGGGCTTTATTTGAAAACCGATAACTTACTTCTTGGCGGGTTCAGCTACGTCTTTAGCAGCTTCCACTTGTAATAAAATCTTCACTCCGTCGCCCACCGCAGGCGCGTACTTGGTCACGCCGAATTCGGTGCGCTTAATAGTGGTGGTGGCAGTTGCGCCGCACACATCTTTCTTAAACAAGGGGTGCATTGCGCACTTGAAATGGGTCACGGTTAAAGTGACAGGCTTGGTCACGCCGTGCAGGGTTAATTCGCCTTCGATGCTGCTCAGATTGTCGCCTTCAAAACCAAACTTACTGGATTTGAAAGTCATTTTGGGGAATTTCTTCACGTCTAAGAAATCTTCGCCGCGTAAATGTTCTTCCAACTTGGCAAAACCCGTGTCGATAGAAGCGGTGTCAATATTCACTTCAACGCTACCCGTTTTTTCAGCCACATCAAGGCTTAATTTGCCCGTGGTGGTATTAAAACGACCGCGATGGGTAGAATAACCAAAGTGGTCAATTTCAAAGTTCGCAAAAGTATGCGTGGGGTCGAGGGTGTAGCTGTCAGTTGCGGCAATAGCGGGTAAAGAAATCACAGAAGCTAATACGGCGGAAAATAATGCTTTTTTCATGAGAAATACTCCAAGTAAGTTATTCAGAAACAACGAGTTTAAAACGGATTTGTACTTCATCGGCAACGGTGTCGGTATCAGACCACGTGCCTTCCCCAATATTGAACTGCAAACGCTTCAGGGGGAAACTGCCTTCAAGCACGCCCGTTTTTCCCGTGATTTTCAGGGTAAACGGCGCGGTCACAGGATTGGTTTTGCCTTTAATGCTCATCTCGCCTGCGACTTCAAAACGATCACTGCCTAAACTTTTGACCGACTTCGCCACAAATTTCGCGGTGGGAAAAGCCTGTACATTGAACCAGCCCTTGCTTTTGACTTCGTCATTGGCTTCATTGCTGCCCGCATCAATACTGCTTAATACAATATCCAATTCCGCGCTGGCTGCCTCAACTTTGGTAGGGTCAAAATTTAGTTTTGCGGTGAATTCTTTAAATTTGCCTTCCACAGGCACATTCATTTGCTTAGAAACAAAGCTCAGTTGACTTTGATCTAACAGCACTTTGTTAAAAGTCACGGCTTGAGTGGACAGGCTCACACCGATTAAACTGCAGGCTAATAAACTTTGTTGCCAGATTTTCATTTCGATTTTCCTCGCGCTAACCACGGCAGCATTTGAGCCATCACATTGTCTTTCAACACGAAATGATGTTTTAATGCCGCGCCAATATGTAAGCCCACTAAAGTTAATAAGCTCATGTTCAGTAAAAAATGCACTTGTTTGAGCATTGCTGCTAATTCTTTGTTTTTTGCTAATAAATCAGGCAACGGAATTAAACCTAAAAACACCACGGGAAAACCTGCGGCAGAACTCATTAACCAACCAGAGAGCGGAATACTAAACATCAACACATACAAAGCGACATGCACTGCGTGCGCAATTTGCTTTTCCCAATTATCCATCGTGTCTGGCAAAGCTGGCGCGGGATGAGTTAAACGCCAGACTAAACGCACACTTGCCAACAAGAAAATTGTTACCCCTAACCATTTGTGCCATGAAAATAACTTCAGTTTAAAAGGGGAAAGTGACAAATTCGTCATGTAAAACCCCAGCCCAATTGCGATTAACATTCCCAGTGCGACGATCCAATGTAAGGCAATCGCGGTGCGCGTATAGGTTTGTGACATAGCGTTCTCTCTTTAAGCCAAGGCAGGATAATCGGTATAACCGACCGCTGTGCCGCCGTAAAACGTGGCTTGATTCCATGCGTTCAAGGGCGCATTGCGGGCAAAACGGGTAGGCAAATCGGGATTGGCAATAAAGGCTTTTCCGAAAGCAATCGCGTCGGCAATCCCTTCTTGAATTGTCTGATTTGCGGTTTCTTGGGTGTAGCCGCCATTGCTGACCAAAGTTCCACGATAGAAGGGGCGGAAATGTGGCGCAACTTTTTGCACCATTTGGGGCTTGTCGGTGATGGGGTCTAGTGGTTCAACCAGTTCCAAAAATGCCAAGGGATAATCATTTAATCGGCTGATCACATATTCAAAAATACTCACGGGATCAACATCAATCGAGTCAAAACCACGTATTCCACTGGGGGAAAGTCGCACGGCAACTTTATCCGCACCCCAAACGCTTAACAAAACGTCCAACACTTCAAACAGGAAACGCGCCCGATTTTCCAACGAACCGCCGTACTCGTCCGTGCGTTGATTGCTGGATTCATGTAAAAACTGATCGACTAAATAGCCATTTGCGCCATGTAATTCCACACCGTCAAAACCCGCGAGCTGTGCATTTTCGGCGGCTTGCCGATAATCTTCGACAATGGCTTTAATTTCAGGAATCGTTAAAGCGCGGGGCAATTCTGGGCGAACGATGCCTTGATCAGTGAAACAGTTGCCGCTTTCTGCCCGAATTGCGGAAGGCGCGACGGGAGCTGCGCCCTTATGAAAATAGCTGTGTGAAATCCGCCCACAATGCCACAGTTGTATAAAAATTTTGCCGTCCTTGGCGTGTACTGCGTCCGTTACTTGTTTCCAGCCTGCAATTTGTGCAGCACTGTGAATGCCGGGCGTGAAAGCGTAGCCGCGTGCTTGTTCAGAAATCTGTGAACCTTCGGTGATGATAATCCCTGCACCTGCGCGTTGTGCGTAATATTCGGCATGTAATGCCGTCGGAGCACTGTCAGGATTATTTGCCCGCCTCCGCGTTAAAGGCGACATCAACATCCGATTAGGTAACTGATATGCCCCAATTTTGATTAGCGTTAATAAAGCCTGTGATTCCATAACATAGCATCCTTATAACTTGGAGATGTAATTAAAACTAATTAGGACAGTCCTAATTCAAACTATTATGACGAAAAAAAAACCAATTTCAAGGCTGGGGAAATAAATTCCTAATTTTAGCGAGTGCTTGTACCGCCTCACGACGTTCACTTTCAGTTAATTTTTCAAACTGTGCTTTTAAGTACAAAATATGCGCGGGAAAAACTTCTTCAAACAGCTCTTCGCCTTTGGGCGTGAGCGCGATTTGTGAAGTGCGGCGATCTTCTGTGCCTGCAATGCGTGTAATTAAGCCTTTTTCCACTAAACGATCCAAAACCCCTGTGAGCGTGCCTTTAGTGATTAAAGTCTTCTCGCCCAATTCTTTACAGGTCATGCCTTGCGTATTTCCCAACGTGGTCAATACATCAAATTGTGAGGTGGTTAAGCCCAAACTGCGAATATGTGCATTACCATAGGCGGTAAAGGCTTGATAGGTATAAACCAATTCTCTCACCAGATCGAGGAAGCATTCTTCGGCGGCTTGTTTAGAAGTGTACATGATAGCGTGCTGCATAATAGTTTTAGTTAGTATAATTCGCATTAGAACTAATTACAAGCTTGCGTGCATTTTTCTTGCATCTATGCTTTAATATAAAATAAAAAATGACGTAAAGTATTTTTTTGACGCTTAGTAAAGAATATGACAATGATAAAAACACTCACACGTAAACAACGTGAATTATTACAACGCGAAGATTTAATTTTAGATACTGCGCGACATTTGCTGTATACCCACGGTTATCTGGGATTAACCATGGACAAAATTGCTGAGTCTATGGAGTATTCCAAAGGCACGATTTATCAGCATTTTAGCTGTAAAGAAGAAGTGTTAACCCATCTCTGCATTCGCTCTTTGTCTTTGATGCAAGAACTGGTTACCCGTGCCGCGCAATTTGATGGCTGTTCGCGAGAACGCATTACGGCGGTGATGGTCGCTTATAGTTTATTTGTATTTTTACACCCCACCGATTTTGATATTTTACAAATGATTAAGACTTGCTCAATGCGCGATAAGACTTCGCCTGAGAGCCAACAAGCCTTATTAAAAACAGAGATTCAAGTTCATCGCACAATTGTTGAAATTGTGTTGGATGCGATGGCGCAGGGTGATTTGAATTTGCGTCCTGACCTTTTACCAGAAGAAGTGGTTTTTAATTTGTGGGCAACAGCTTATGGAACTTTGCTGATTTTGTCGAAAGATGTGCCGCTGATTCAGATGGGGATTCCCGAACCGTATAGTATGTTACGGCGCATGGCAAATCACTTTTTGGACAGTTTGCACTGGCAACCGCTTTCGGGAAAAATTGATGGTGAAGTCTTATATCAACGTTTGTTAGAAAACTTGTTCGCGCCTGAGGTGGCACAATTGTCGCCTGAAGTGAAACAGCGGTTTTTGAGTATTTTCGGATAGCAAAGTTTTACGCAAGTGTCAGGTGTATCACTATGATTGAAGAAAGAATTTTGTTATTAGAAGAGATTTTGAACCCGTGGGAACAGGTGATCGGTGATGATTTTTTAGGATATAAAAATCATGTGTATCGGATGATACATTTTTGTTTTGCCTTGCATGCTTGTGATGTGGAGGCTCGGCAAAAAATTATTATTGCGGCGTGTTTTCACGATGTGGGAATTTGGACTGAAAAAACGGTCGATTATTTACCCCCGTCAATTCATTATGCAAAAGATTATTTGACTGAACAAGGGCTTGAAGCGTGGATTCCTGAAGTCGAATTGATGATTGAGATGCACCACAAAATGCGGGTTTATCATAATCCTGCATATCCTTTAGTTGAAATATTTCGCCAAGGGGATTTAATCGATTTCTCATTAGGCTTTGTGAAACAAGGTTTATCTCAAGAGCTTATCGACCGTGTCAAGGTTCAATTTCCAAATGCAGGTTTTCATAAACGTTTGCTGCAATTAGCAATCGGCTGGTTTTCTAAACATCCGTTCAGCCCGCCGCCATTTATGAAATGGTAAATTTGAGGACTGAACTCAAGACCTGCTAGATTTTTAAAACCTAGCAGGTTTCAGGCACGATCTAAACCGCATGATTTTTTGTTTGATGTTTAAGGTAATCGCAATGATGAGGGAGCATCATAACGATAAATATCTAAGCTTTTTAAATCACTTTAGAATAACGCTGGGTACTTTCTTTGCGCAAATACGCATCGAACACCATGCAAATATTCCGCACTAATAAACGTCCCGCAGGTAACACTTCAATTTCGTCATTGATGCGAACTAATAAACCATCAGCTTCCATCAACTCCAGCGCGTCCCATTCTTCTTTGAAATATTGTTTAAAATTAATCTTAAACGCATGTTCAACCTGCTTAATATCCAGTGTGAAATTGCAGATTAATTGGGTAATCACGGCACGGCGCAAGACATCATCTTCCGTCAATGCCACGCCCCGAAAAATCGGCAATTTTCCTGCGTCAATCAGCGCGTAGTATTCTTCTAAAGTTTTCACATTTTGGCTGTAAGTATTGCCAATCTTGCCGATAGAAGTCGCGCCCAAGCCGATTAAGTCGCAGTCAGCATGCGTCGCATAGCCTTGGAAATTACGGTACAAACTGCCATTACGCTGTGCAACCGCCAATTCATCATCGGGACGCGCAAAGTGATCCATACCAATGTACACATAGCCTGCATCGGTTAAATGTTGAATCATCGCTTGCAAAATCGCGAGTTTTTCCATAGGGCTGGGTAAATCTTCAGGATTAATGCGGCGTTGTGGTTTAAACAAAGTTGGCAAGTGGGCGTAATTAAACACTGATAAACGCTCGGGCATGACTTTTAAAATTTTATCCAGCGTACGTAAAAATGAGCTGACAGTTTGATGAGGCAAGCCATAAATTAAATCAATGCTGATTGAGCGAAAACCTTCGCCACGTGCGGCTTCCAACACGTTAAAGGTTTCGGCTTCGGTTTGAATTCGATTGACCGCTTCTTGTACTTTCGGCTCGAAATCTTGCACCCCTAGACTCATGCGATTAAAACCCAGTTCACGCAACACGGCGACGGTTTTGGCATTGGCTTCGCGGGGATCAATTTCAATCGAATATTCACCTTGATCATTGTCCAATAATTGGAAATGTTGCTTAGTCACGGCGATTAGTTGCCGCATTTCACTGTGGCTTAAAAATGTGGGAGTGCCACCACCTAAGTGCAATTGGGTTACGGGACGTTCACGGGAAAATAA
>JBDLSS010000234.1:0-13430 GCA_039799345.1 Pseudomonadota bacterium | reverse complement strand
TCAAGCCTGCCAAGTTTGTTTACTTTAATCCATGAACTGATTGCACTCCCTTCAATCAGTTGCGTCAATCCGCAATGGGATCAGAGCAATTTAGCGGTGATTGAACGCCTCGCCCAATGGTGTGAAACCCTCGGATTTCGTTGTGAAATCATGCCCGTGCCCGACACGGTGGGAAAATATAATTTAATTGCAACCTTGGGCACAGGTTCAGGCGGCTTAGTCTTCGCAGGTCACACCGACACCGTGCCCTACGACGCAGGACGTTGGCAACACGACCCCTTCAAATTAACTGAAGCCGACCATCGTTTATACGGTTTGGGCACGTCCGACATGAAAGCCTTTTTTGCCTTCGCCCTGACTGCCGCCGCCCAATTTCGTGCAGAACAATTTCAAGAACCTTTAATTTTACTCGCCACCGCCGATGAAGAATGCAGCATGAGCGGCGCACGCGCCTTAGCCGCCGCAGGTAAACCTAAAGCACGTTATGCGATTATCGGCGAACCCACAGGTTTACGCCCCGTGAATATGCACAAAGGCATCATCATGGAAGCGGTGCGGATTCGCGGTTTATCAGGACATTCGAGCAATCCCGCACTGGGCAACAGCGCGTTAGAAGGTATGCACAAAGTTATCGGCGCACTGTTAGAATGGCGGGCAGAATTACAAGCCAAAAACCATAATCCTGTGTTTGCCGTACCATTTCCGACCTTGAATTTAGGACACATTCACGGCGGCGACAATCCGAATCGAATTTGTGGCGAATGTGAATTGCATTTGGATATTCGTCCTTTGCCCAGCATGAAAATTAGTGATTTACATGCAGAATTAAAACAACGGGTACAAAAAACGCTGGCAGACACAGGCTTAAATGTGGAAGTGTTTTCTCTGTTTAATGGTGTGCCGCCTGTGGAAACGCTCGCCACTTCTGACATTGTGCGGGTTGCTGAAAAATTGACCCAACACACGGCGGAAGCGGTGGCATTTTGCACCGAAGCCCCGTTTTTAAATGCCTTGGGAATGCAAACCATTGTGCTAGGACCTGGCGACATTGCCCAAGCACATCAACCTGATGAATATATTGCCCTTGACCGCATCAACCCCACTTTAGAACTGCTGACCACGATGATTCAACATTTCTGTTGTGGGCAGAAAATTGCTTTATAACTCATAATTCGTCCCTGCTCTCCTTAAACGGAACTTTAAAAGTAGAAAATCTAATTATTGTCTGAATCAGGATTTACAGAATTACCCGAATTAAGCAGGATTAAACACGAATGCTGAGAAAATATTAAGCAATCCTGAAAATCCTTTAATCCTGTGAATCCTGATTCAGACAATCCTAGATTTTTTAAATCTTTAATGTTAGCTCTTTTTTAAGAGTTTAGAACTCGGTGTTAAATCAAATACTTTTCAACCCTAATAACATAATGAACAATAAATTTCTATTTCGACGAATTTCTTTAGCCCTGCTGGTTTTTGCACTGGGCATTGCTGTTTTACAACTCGGGGATTTTAAAATTCTCCCGAATATTCTTACGGTGGAACTCCAAGCCCCGCAGCCCGACAATTACCAAATTTATTATGACTTTGGCAAAGGCATCGATGAAACCCAATCGAAAACCCGCCGTTTGGAAACTGCGCAAAGTTTCACCAAGCTCGTGTTTAAATTACCCACCATTGGAATTCCCAAAAAATTACGCATTGATTTGGGAATGCAGCCCGCCAAAATTCTTTTAAAATCCATTCGGATTGAATCGCAAGGGCGTTTGTATCGCCACACTTTGCACGAATGGGATGCCGCCGCGATTCTGCGTGATTTCAAGGCTGAACACGACATTGCTAGCATGACTCCCGAAGGCTCACATTTACTGGTGCAGGCAACGGGTAACGACGCATTTTTAAGCAGTCAAATCGATTTAAGCAAGATTTTTGAAAATTTACCGAAACACAATGATTTTGCCAAAAATCTTTTATACTTTGTCACCACACTGTGCGCGATTTTAGTGTTTTTTATCGAATCGCCCACAGGCTTAACCGTCAACAATATGGCGCGGTTTGGCGAATTAATTCTGTATAAAACCTATGCCGATTTGCGGGCAGAAACTGAAAGAACGTATTTAGGATTTTTGTGGTGGATTTTTGAGCCAATCATGTATATGTCGGTGTTTTATGTGATGTTTGGCTTAATGCTAGGACATAAAACCGATGATTTTGTGCCCTTTTTATTAGTGGGTCTCACCATTTGGCAGTGGTTTAAATCTTGTCTGTCACACGGTTCAGAATCGATTTTGGGGGCGCATGGCTTAATCACCCAGATTCATTTACCGAAAGTGATTTTCCCCATCATTTTAATTTTGACCGACACCGTAAAATTTATCTTTATTTTCAGTTTATTACTGATATTTTTATGGCTATATGGCTATTCGATTACGATTCACTATTTAGCCCTGCCGATTCTGTTTTTCGTGCAATTGCTGTTCACCACCAGCCTGACCTTTATTCTTGCCGCCGTTGTGCCGTTTTTACCCGATTTACGCTTTGTGGTGGAAAATGTGCTGCAAGCGGTGTTTTTCGTCTCGGGCGTGTTTGTTGCCGCGAGCATCGTGCCTGAAGAATATCTTGGTTATTACTATTTAAACCCCATGACCAACCTGATTGAAGATTATCGTAACGTGTTGATGTACGCGAAAATGCCCGATTGGTCGTCTTTATTGGTGATCATGGCAATTTCCGTGCTGGGGATTATCTTCGGCGCATATTTAATCAAACGTTTTGAACATATTTACCCCAAGGTGATGCCATGATTGATAACCAACCTTTATTAGAATTAGAAAATGTCGGGGTGTGTTATCGCCGCAAACGGGGCGTATTTGGGGAAGCGTTTTGGGCACTGAAAGATGTGTCGTTCAAACTTTATCACGGCGAAACTTTGGGCGTAATTGGGCGCAACGGCGTGGGCAAAAGTACACTGTTGCGTTTAATGGCAGGAATTATTAAGCCCAATCGCGGACAATTTACCAACAATGGCTACCACGTTTCCTTATTATCCATGCAGTTAGGATTCACGGGGTATTTAACGGGGCGTGAAAATATCCTGTTGAGCGGCATGTTAATGGGGCTGCGTCGCCATGAAATCTATGAAAAAATGGATGCGATTATTGAGTTTTCCGAACTCGGCGAATTTATCGAACGCCCAATTGCAACCTATTCTTCAGGCATGGTGGCACGACTGGGTTTTTCTATCGCCTTGCAAGCCGAGCCTGATATTTTATTAATCGATGAAATTTTAGGCGTGGGCGACGAAGAATTCAGCCAAAAATCGATGAAAGCGATGCGCGAACGCATTCGCTCGAACAAAACTATCGTGTTCGTGTCGCACAATGCAGTATTAGTGCAGCAATTATGCGACCGCGTGGTGTGGATTGAAGAAGGCGTGACCCGCGCTGAAGGCGATACCACCGCCGTGCTCAACGATTATCACCATTTCCTGCATGTCGGCTAAATGAGAACTTCCCGTGTCTGAACGTCTTCAAGAATTACAAGCGGAAAACGAAAAGTTGCGCCATCAACTGCGCAGTCAACAGCAAGAAATTAATCAATTGCTGCAATGGACGCAAAGTTTACAGCGCGATATTAACGACGTTTACCACTCGGTGACGTGGAATATTGGGGATTTTGTCGCCAAGATTATTTTAAAATTGCTACGTCGCCCACCCAGTCCCACAGCACGGGATCATATTGAACGCCTAAATTTGAATGTGGCGCGTTGGAAAGATTATTATTTTAAAAATCTGCCTGAAACTATCTATTTTCCTGCTCATGATACACAGGAATATCAAGCTTGGTTACAACAGTATTTTATAATCACTGATGCAGCCGTTGCACGAATGCAGCAAGCCATCGCAGGCTGGAAACAACATCCAAAAATCTCCGTTTTATTGCCCTTGCCCTTAGAAATCAATGAGATTTATTTACAACAAGCCATCGATAGCATCAGCCGTCAAATTTATCTTGAATGGGAAGTTTTACTCATTGGCAATACCGCGCTAAAAATTGGGGAAACGGCACAGATTCGTAAAATTTTGACGGACAGCGTCAACCGTGCTGAACAGCTCAATTTAGGTTTACAACAAGCTACGGGCGATTGGATTATCTGTTTTGAAGCGTCGGATCAATTTGCCCCCCAAGCTTTTTACACGTTGGCAAAAGCGGTTCAAGCTGATGAAAATATTCAGCTTATTTACAGTGACCATGATTATTTAGACGCAACAGGCACACGCTACGATCCTTATTTTAAATCGGATTGGAATCCCGATTTATTTCACGCCCAAAATTACTTACGTTTTTTCACTGCGTATTCTCGTGAATTTATAAGTAAACTGGGTGGTTTTCAGGATTATCCCGAAAATGAGGAATATGATTTAAGTTTACGCTGTGTAGAAAATTTAAAAGCGACAGCACTCCTGCATTTAAGCGAAGTTTTATACCATCATCGCAAAGCTGACCAAACCCAAACCCTGATTTTAAATCCTCAATCTGCGTGTGCTGCCTTGGCAGCACATTTTCAGCGGCAACAGCAATCTGTGCAAATTAGTACCACTGTGGGCGGTCATACCCGCATTCATTATGCTCTGCCTGAAGTGTTGCCGCTGGTGAGTTTAATTATTCCTACCCGCGATAAATTAAGTTTACTGGAACAAACGCTAGAAGGGCTGCTTTATAAAACTGATTATCCGAATATCGAATTGATTATTATGGATAATGGCAGTGTTGAAACGGCAACTTTAGCGTATTTTAAAACTTTAGTGCAGCAAGATGCACGAGTGCGAGTGATTCGCCACGATGCCCCGTTTAATTATTCTGAGTTGAATAATTTAGGCATTGCGCAAAGTCGCGGTGAAATCATTGGTTTAATCAATAATGATTTGGCGGTAATTCATGAGGCATGGTTGTCGGAAATGCTAGGTCACGCACTGCGTCCCGAAATCGGGGCGGTGGGGGCTAAGTTATTCTATCCCAATGAAACCTTGCAACATGCGGGGGTGATTGTTGGCTTGGGGGGCATGGCAGGACATGGTTTTAAACATTTGCCCAAAGCTTTTGCAGGCGATCATTGGCGAGCGCACTTAACTCAAAATTATACAGCGGTGACAGGCGCGTGTTTGCTAATGCGGCGTACAGTTTTTGATGAAGTGGGCGGTTTAAATGCGAAAGACTTAAAAGTCGCGTTTAATGATGTGGATTTGTGTTTAAAAATTCGTCAACGCGGCTATCGGATTGTGTGGACTCCGCACGCGCAACTCTATCATTTTGAATCGATTAGCCGTGGTTCAGATAATACGCCACGTAAATATTTACGCCTGCGCCATGAATTGAATTATATGGCTGACACTTGGGGCAAGGAATTGGCGCGTGACCCCTATTACAATCCCAATTTGACCTTGCAATATGAAGATTTTTCACTGGCATATCCGCCGCGTGGGTTTGAATAATAGGTTTTTTTATGTCAGTATTTTTCATGTGCAATATTTTATCCCCATTTATAGTTATTCCCGTGATTTCCAATTAAGGAACTTATTATGCAGTCTATTCCCCGCTGGGCAGATAACATTTGGCGTAAATTAGTTTTTTTTTCAGGCGATATTCGTACCTTGTCCGCATTTCCGTGGGTAACTTGGGCAGATCATGAGCACTTAGTTGATTTTGCAGAGTTAGTTGAAGCCTTGCCATTAATTCGCTATGGTGATGTGGGTTTGCACCGCGACAAAGGCTATTTTTCAAATCTTGCGATTCCGGGTTTTCTGAAACATGCTTGGGTGCATACTGTGGATTGGCGCGATAACCCGATCACCCCAAACCCCACTATTATTGAAGCGGTGAGCGAGGGCGTATTAAAGCGCAGTGCGTTTTATCCGATGTTGTCAGATTATGTGATTATTCTTGCACCGAAAGATGTCACAGAAAATGATCGTAAAGGTGCGTGTGTCAAAGCGAATGAAATTGTGGGTAATAAATACGATATTTACTTTGAATTTGATATTGAGAAAGAATTGCAGTATTACCAAGGCAAGCAAGCGGAAGAAGCCAGTAAAGACTTGGAACAAGGACAAAAATGGTTACAACATTATGATCATGGCTTTAGTTGTACCGAAGTTGCATCATACTCTTGGTGGCATAAGCGTGAGGCTTTGCGTTTATATCGTACTGCACACCGTGGTAAAAATGTGATTCTTGCTGACACTTTCCTCAATGGCGGCTGGGAAATTCGCTGGATGAGTCAATCTGTGACTGTGGATGTGGCGCGGAAAATGGGTTTGCATGAAGAAGGTTTAGCAATGATTGAAAAATATCGGCGGTAACGCACGCTGAATAGAATGCTAATTCCGTGCGCAAACTTAGGTCTATTGCATGCAATCAAGAGTCTCTGCCAATTTTATTAATTTGATGGCATTGACTCTATGCTTGCTTTCGGTATTCCCATAAAAATAGCTGTAATATTAATACTGTAACCGCACTTTATCACTACCCAGCAAATCTTTAAGCTGACTCAATAATTCAGGCGAAGGACGCAGTTGCCAGCCATTCCCCAAAGTAATTTCCACCTTGGCATCGCGGCGCATGTATTCAATCGCAAACGGACAACGCCCTTGGCGATGCGGGCTGAGAATTTCCACCAAATGCTTTGCCAAACCATTGCGTGATTCCTTGGTTTCCCCTTCAATTTCCACCAAAATCTTGCGCGCATATTCTTCGCGGGCTTGGGCAATACTTAACACTTTCTGCGCGTTCAAACTAAAACCGCCGTTAAACGCATCTTCGCGCACTTCACCCTCAGCAATCAGTAATTGATCCACAACTAACACATCTTGTTTAGTTTGATAAAGTTCAGAAAAAATCATCACTTCCAATTTATCGGTACTGTCTTCCAAACGCACTGAAGCAAACCGTCCGCGACGGCTATTAATATGACGAATTTCCGCAATAATCCCCGCAACCCGCACCGTTTGTCGCTCCGCAGGGCGCACATTTGCCAGCGAAGTCCGAATTAATTGCGCTAATTCTGCCTGATATTCATCAATTGGATGCCCGCTGAGATAAATCCCTAAACTGTCTTTTTCAGCAGTTAAGCGTTCTTTAGCAGACCATTCCACCACATTGGAAAAACTTGCCGCCTCTTCGCGCACTTGATTTTGTGAAACCGCTGATAAAGAACCAAAAATATCATTTTGCCCGCGACTTTGTGCCGCGCTGTGCTGCTCAGCAGTTTTAATCGCTTTTTCTAAGGTTTGCATCAAAGCCGCCCGATGCCCCCCTAAATTATCCAAAGCTCCTGCTTTAATCATCGCTTCTAGCGCGCGCCGATTGACTTTGCGTAAATCTACGCGTTTACAAAAATCGAATAAATCTTTAAATTTGCCGTTGCGCTTGCGCTCTTCAAACGCATTTTTAATCGCTGCCTCGCCCAAGCCCTTAATTGCGCCCAAGCCGTAATAAATCACGCGTTGGGTATTGTCAGGCACGGTAAACATATATTCACATTCGTTAATGTCGGGCGGCAACAATTTCACGCCCATGTCCCGACATTCATTGACTAAAATCACCACTTTATCAGTATTGTCCATGTCCGAAGACAAGGCAGCCGCCATAAATGCCGCAGGATAATGCGCTTTCAGCCACGCGGTTTGATAAGAAACTAAAGCATACGCCGCACTGTGTGATTTATTAAAACCATAAGCCGCGAATTTTTCGACTAAATCGAACACATAACTGGAAACTTCAGGCGGAATATTATTTTTTTCTGCCCCTTCGACGAAACCAGAACGTTGCTTCGCCATTTCTTCAGGCTTCTTTTTACCCATCGCACGGCGCAATAAGTCTGCACCACCGAGCGTATAGCCCGAAAGCACCTGTGCAATTTGCATCACCTGTTCTTGATAAACGATAACCCCATAAGTGGGCTTTAATACAGCCACTACGGCTTGATTATTGTTTAAATAGGAATGTAAATACTCAATTTCGACGCGGCGGTGTTTACGGTTAATAAAGTCATCCACCATGCCTGATTGCAAAGGGCCAGGACGAAACAGCGCGACCAATGCCACAATGTCTTCAAAACAGTCAGGTTGCAGGCGTTTAATCAAGTCTTTCATGCCGCGCGATTCGAGCTGGAACACCGCAGTGGTTTCCGCATTTCGCAGCAATTTGAAGGTTTTCGCGTCATCCAGCGGAATTGCTAAAATATCAATCGGTTCTGCACTGAATCGATTGATAATTTCTAAAGCCCATTTGATAACTGTCAGATTGCGTAAGCCCAAAAAGTCGAACTTCACCAAGCCCACGGCTTCGACATCGTCTTTATCAAATTGGGTAACTAAATTTGGGCTGTCTTGTTCGCAATATAGCGGGGTGAAATCGGTCAAAGTCGAGGGTGCAATCACCACGCCACCCGCATGTTTGCCCACGTTACGGGTTAAACCTTCTAATTTTCGCCCCGTGTCGATCAGTTCTTTGACTTCTTCTTCTTGATCGTAACGTGCCTTTAACGCGGGTTCTTGTTCTAAAGCTTTGTCGAGCGTAATCCCCAATTCAAATGGGATTAATTTGGCGATTTTGTCCACAAAACCATAAGGATGATTTAATGCCCGTCCCACGTCGCGCACCACCGCTTTTGCCGCCATTGAACCGTAGGTAATAATTTGCGAAACCTTGTCGCGCCCATAACGATCCGCCACGTATTGAATCACGTCATCGCGCTGATCCATGCAAAAGTCAATATCAAAGTCGGGCATAGAAACCCGTTCAGGATTCAAGAAACGTTCAAACAGCAAATCGTAAGGAAGCGGGTCTAAATCGGTGATTTTTAAAGCATAAGCGACTAAAGAGCCTGCGCCTGAACCCCGTCCGGGTCCGACGGGAATATTGTGATCTTTTGCCCATTGAATAAAATCTGCCACGATTAAGAAGTAGCCCGCGAAGCCCATTTGCTCAATCACTTTGAGTTCAATTTCAAGGCGTTGGTCATATTGAACACGTAATTCTGCAAAATTGGGGCGGTTGCCAAATAATTTTTGTAAGCGTGCTTCTAAACCTTGTTCGGAACATTGTCGAAAATAAGCATCGGGGGTTAAAGTTGGGTCAGGAATCGGGAAGTCGGGCAGAAAGTTTTTGCCCAAAGTCAGTTCTAAATTGCAACGCTGCGCAATCAGCCAAGTATTTTCCAAGGCTTCGGGAATGTCGGAAAACAATTCCGCCATTTCTTCAGGCGTGCGTAAATATTGCTGTGGGCTGTATAACTGTGGGCGGCGCGGGTCAATTAAAGTATGCCCCGTGTGAATACACACCCGCACTTCATGTTCTTTGAAATCTTCGCTGTGTAAAAAACACACGTCATTGGTCGCGACCACAGGCATTTGCATTTCGGTGGCAAGCGTCACCGCTGCGTGAATATAATCTTCTTCCTCAGGTCGTCCTGTGCGTTGCAGTTCCAAATAAAAACGCTGTGGAAATAATTTGTCCCAGTTTTGCAAATGTTGCTTTGCGGATTCGTAATGTCCTGCAAGCAAAGCTTTGCCCACGTCACCCAATCTGCCACCCGAAAGCGCAATTAAGCCGTCGGTGCTGCCTTCCAACCACGCACGTTGCACATAAGGCACATCTAACACTTGCCCTTCGGTGTAGGAACGCGACACGATGCGGGTCAAATTACGATAGCCCACCAGGTTTTGACACAGCAGCACTAAACGACTGACATTATTATCAGGTTCACGGATTTTCAAATCCACGCCGATAATTGGTTTCACCCCTGCTGATTGCGCAGCGCGGTAAAATTTAACCAAGGCGAATAAGTTGCTGTGATCGGTAATCGCACAGGCGGGCATGTCGGCTGCGCGCACGGCTTTAATCAATCCGCCGATGCGAACTAAGCTATCAACAAGGGAATATTCTGTGTGTACAAGGAGATGAACAAAGCGTGTTGACATGATAAGGACGACTTCACAAGACAAACTGGAGAGGATTTTCTAATTATACCATGTGCCTATTTATGAACTTTAACCGCCTCTTTATGCTCATTTTTTGAAATATCCATACAGTAAAAGATGTTATAAACTTATTGATTTTATTAGCTAATACCTTGATAGTTTGGCTTTTAAACTATGATAGCTGTCTAGGGTTAATTGAAAATAAAATTTTGGGACAGGGTAAAAAGCTCATAGGATGTGCTGAGGAACGAAGCGCATCAATTCGTGAGAGAAGATGAACCTCGATTGATGCGCCTCCTTGCCTTTTTAAAAACGCTCAAAAAAGTTTTTTATACTCAACGATTCCCCTTCATTTATTGCGCTTTGCAACATACTGCTTAATTTGCTTATATCTTTGATTTTGGATTTAAATCAGGCTAATTACCGATTTATTATATTTAACCTATGTTAATTTTTTGCTGCCAACGACATAATTCCTACTGTAAATTAAGTGTTTAGCGCATTATCGCTCAAAAAACCTCCTTGCTGGTTTTACATCTAAAACGCTCACCTCGAAAACTTGTAGTCTTTACGACAAAACCCTTGTTATAGCAGGTGTAGGTCTACAATATTGCAGTGCGGCATACGCAATTAAGTATTTAATTTTAATCATTAAAATCTCACGAAAATGTGATGGCATGTTTGATGCTATCCCCTTAGTGGAACCCTCCACCTTTCATCTTTCCATTAAGGACGATCCACCATGAGTGAATACCTGTTGCTACTGCTCACAACTGTGCTGATCAACAACGTGGTGTTAAGTAAGTTTTTAGGTTTATGCCCTTTCATGGGTGTTTCTAACAAACTGGATACCGCATTAAGCATGGGACTTGCGACTACTTTCGTGATTACTGCGGGACAAGTCGCAAGTTGGGCATTAGAACACTTCATTATCACCCCTTATGACATTGGCTTTTTAAGAATTCTTTCGTTCATTGTGGTGATTGCCGCTTTAGTGCAATTAACTGAAATGTTTATTCATAAAACCAGCCCCGTGCTTTATCAAAAACTTGGGATTTTCTTACCCTTAATCACCACCAACTGCGCTGTATTAGGGATTCCCTTATTAAGCGTGGAATCTCACCACGGCTTTATTCAAAGTGTGATGTATGGTTTTGGTTCTGCGGTCGGTTTCACCTTAGTTCTAGTGATTTTTGCAGGCTTACGTGAACGTTTAGCAATTGCCACCGTGCCCGCCACCTTTGCAGGTTCTCCCATTGGATTTATTACCGCAGGTTTGCTTGCGATGGCATTCATGGGCTTTGGCGGTTTGAGTTTCAAATAACTAATTTCTAAGACCTCGAAATTTAACAGGAGAAAACATCATGTTTGCAGCTGTTGTCAGTTTAACCGTGTTAGGAATCAGCTTGGGCTTTGGCTTAGGTTATGCCGCACGGATATTGAAAGTAGAAGTCAGCCCCATCGTTGAAGAAGTTTCGGCAATGATGCCCGGTTCACAATGTGGACAATGCGGTTATCCCGGTTGCCGTCCCGCCGCAGAAGCGATTGTGCGCGGTGATGCCCCGATTACGATTTGCCCTCCCGGTGGCAGAGCCTTGGCTGAAGATTTGGCTGCGAAATTAGGGGTTGCGGTCAACCTGTCTGATTTAGCCGACCACGTTCCAATGTTAGCCCGAGTCAGCGAAGCCACTTGCATCGGTTGCACCCGTTGCTTCAAAGCTTGCCCCACCGATGCGATTGTGGGCGCACCTAAACAATTGCATTTAGTGATTCAAGATGCCTGCACAGGCTGTGGCGCATGTGTCGATGTTTGCCCCACCGAATGCTTACAACTCCACCCCATTAAAGAAACCTTGCGTACTTGGAAGTGGACTAAGCCCGAAACTGAATTAGCGATTGCCTAGTTTTTTGATGTGAACCGCTCTTAACGAGCACATTCCTATAACCCGTGAGAAAGAGTCATTATGAAACTATTTCATTTTCGCGGCGGGGTGCACCCAAAGGCTAACAAGCACCACACCGCCCACAAGACGATTCGGGTCATGCCCATGCCCAAAATGTTGTATGTACCTTTACAACAACATGTTGGGGCTGCCGCAGAACCTCAAGTCGAAATTGGACAACATGTCCTGAAAGGACAATTACTTGCACACAGTCAAGGCAATATTTCTGCCCCCGTGCACGCGCCAACTTCAGGTACAGTGGTCGCGATTGGCGATTTTTCCGCGCCACATCCTTCAGGCTTACCTATTAGAACCATTACGATTGAAGCCGATGGCGAAGATCGTTGGATTGAATGCAACACCCCCGCTGACCCTTTTGAATTAGACCCCACTGAAATTTCAACCCGTGTTGGTGCTGCGGGCGTGGTAGGGATGGGCGGTGCAACTTTCCCAGCGTCGGTTAAATTACGCTTAGGGATGAGAAGCGACATTCATACTTTTATCGTTAATGGCGGCGAGTGCGAGCCTTATTTAACGTGTGACGACCGTTTAATGCGAGAACGTTCCATCGAATTGATCGATGGGATTCGCATCGTTATGCGTGCTCTGCAACCCAAAAATACTTATATCGCCATTGAAGATAACAAACCCGAAGCTATCGCGATTTTGACCGAAGCTTGTAAGCCTTACGACAATATTACCGTTGTTCCTGTGCCTGCTCAGTATCCTATGGGTTCAGCACAACACATGATTACCACCATCACAGGCGTTGAAGTGCCAGCCGACGGACGCAGTGCGGACGTAGGTGTACTCGTGCACAACGTGGGAACGGTGGTTGCGATTCATAAAGCTGTGCGTCATGGACAAGCCCTGATTTCACGGATTGTCACTGTTGGCGGTGGCGCAATGACTGAACCGCAAAACGTAGAAGTACCGATTGGTGCGCTACTGTCAGATGTTATTGAATTCTGTGGCGGCTTTAAAGAAAAGCCCGCCCGTCTCGTCATGGGTGGTCCCATGATGGGCTTAGTGATGCCCTCTCTTGATGTGCCTGTGGTTAAAGGCACGAGTGGCATTATCGGACTCACGCTAGATGAAATCACGCCCAAACCCACCATGCCCTGCATTCGGTGTGGAAGCTGCGTTGATGCCTGCCCCTCAGGTTTAGTGCCCTTAGAAATGGCGTCCAATATTCGCAGTGGCGAATTGGAAGGCGCAATTAAGTTTGGTTTAGTGGATTGTATTGCGTGCGGTTGCTGCGCCTATGTGTGCCCATCCCAAATTCCTTTGGTTCAGTATTTCAATTACGCCAAAGACGAACTCGCCGCCCAACAACGCGCCAAACACAAGGCAGAAGAAACCCGTAAATTGGTGGAAACCCGTAAACAACGGCTTGACGCAGAAATTGCAGCACGCGCTGCGGCTGCGGCAGCCCGTAAAGCGGCAAAGGCTCAAAAAGCAAGCGAGGCATCAGCATGAGTAATTTAGTTTCAGGGCCACATACTCA
>JBDLSS010000233.1:0-6011 GCA_039799345.1 Pseudomonadota bacterium | reverse complement strand
CGAATCACGCGGTGTTGATTATCCAGAAATAAACAGGCAAATACTTCATGATTACGCCCGCTGAGTTCCGACAATAAATAATTACGGGTTGCCTCGGGATTGGTCAAAGCATCACCTCGCTGCAAACATTCGCGTAAATAACGTTTACTTAATTCCACGCTGGCTTGCAACTGCGCAAATTTTGCCGCGCCTAGCCCCTTCGCCTCACAAAAACGCTGCTGAGTTGCACCCAATAAACTGCGTAAATCCCCAAATTCATTCAGTAAATCTTGTGCCAATTCCAGTGCATTTCTGCCTTGAATCCCTGTGCGTAGAAAAATCGCTAACAATTCAGCATTGCTTAAAACCTCTGCACCGCGCTGTAATAATTTTTCACGTGGGCGTTCATCCTCGGGTAAGTCTTTGATGGTATTTGTCATTATGATACCTTAAGTTTAAAACGATTATTCTGCTTCCCAAACCGTTAATAACGCTTCCAATTCTTCAAGTGAGCTAATCATCGCGTGCGGCGTGACTACGCCTGACCATTCACGTTGATAACGATTAATCCACACCGCTTTTAGCCCCGCATTTAATGCGCCTTCAATATCACACAGCGCATCATCACCCACATGCACGATTTCTGCGGGGGCGGCTTGGGCAAATTCGCAAGCGGCGGTGAATAATGCGGGATGCGGTTTTGCCGCGCCCACATCCCGCGCCATTAAACTTAAATCGAAAAACTCGCCAATTTCGACGCGGTTCACGTCTGCATTGCCATTGGTCAAACTGCACAATAAATAACGCTGTTTTAAACGTTGCAATACGGGAATCACATCCGCAAATATGTCGACATCGTGACGAGCATGAATAAACACATCAAATGCAGCTTGTGCAATTTGCGCAGGATTTTCATAAGCGGCGTGCCGAGCGGCAACTTCTAAACTCAGGATACGCAATAAGGTGACATCGTTGAACAATTCAGGACGTTGCCGCAGTAATTGGTCACGCAGCTCGCGCAACTCATCAATGCTAAAGCGTTCCGTAATGCGCGGATAATGGCTATTTAACCATTCGAATGCAGCCTGTTCGGCTGCTTTAATTACGGGCAGCATTGGCCATAAGGTGTCATCTAAATCAAAACAAATCGCACGAATTGCGGGCATAGGCTCCATTCATCGTCGTTGGGTAAGAGTAATAGAAAGTTTAGTTTTTGGCTTTCAGAACATTAAAGCATTTTGGGTGAAAACGGGCGGGGTTTGCTAATTTAAACTGTTCCTCGTAAATTGTGCCCAAATATAAACCTGCTTCAAAAGTTTTTTGTTGGAATCATGCCACATAATTTTTTATGGGCGAGTTCTGGAAAGAATTTTAGAAACTCAGCCAGTTACCAATGCCACCCAATTCTTTAAATCGCATTGAATCTACACAGGTATTGCAAACGTAATCTCACATCGCCTTCTTTTTCGCGCGTGATTTCTTCGGAACTTGCAACATTGGCGCAAGCAATTGTTCATACGAACTAAAAAGATGTTCTATGCGATTGAGTTCGCTGCTGAAAACTTGCGGGCGATAGCATAAATCGACAGCTTTATCTAAGGCATTGTGTGCTTTGACCAAGTCGGGCGGCATACTGAGCACATCGTACAAATCCGCTAAGCTGCTTTCGGTATATTTTGCCCGCACCTCTAAAACCTGCTGGGCTGCATTTTCCACTTTTTTTCTTTGGGCAAGCGTGACTTTTTGCGGAAACGGATAATTGTTATAAACAATGGTATTTGAATAACGGAAACGACTTTCTAAGCGACCACAGGTATATTTCACCCACACCATATGCATTGCTGAATGTAATAGACCAAATTCGAACAAACTCGCATCGTTAATGAAAAGACAAGTATCACCTACAATATGCTTACTACTTAAAAATGCTAGGGGAATATATCTGCGATTTTCAGAACTGACTCTTGGAATAATCACGTTATTACCTGTTTGTTCACGAATTTCACCAAAAAGTCCAGGAAATATAGCCAGTTTTTGGGTGGTTTCCCGTAAACTTTTCAATCGGTATTGTTCTACTGCTTTAACCCGCTTCCGCACCTCAGGTAACTGCATGAGTTCATTAGGTGAAATATCTTTGAGCCATAAACACCAGCGGGATATTCCATTAATAAACTCTTTGGCACTGATGAAGGGTTTAAATAAAGTTTGAGCGGCAGGTTCTTGTTCTAAAAATGATGTTTTCTCCATTTCTGTAAACAGTAGATGTCCTCCATCATTCGGCATATTGCCAAAAATAATGGGAGGAACATCAGATAAGGACTGTCTTCTTTTTAAAACAACAATATCATTGCCTTCGACTAAGTATGGGTTAATATTTTTAACTTTACGAACAACAGGTTCACTTTTAAGTGTTTCATAGTCATAAATCATATTTTCATCCCATGCTTGTGTGCTAAACCCAATAATCACACAATGCACAGCCGCATTACCCTTGGCTTCATTGCTCCATACAAAAGAGTGATGTGCAAAATGAATTTTGATTTTATAGCGGTTATGCAACTCACTCCATAAAACCCCCACTTGTTCACCTTGGGTAATACTACTGGTACTCACAAAGGCACAAGCAATACTCGTTTCTTGAATATAACGCGCTGCTTTCAAATACCAAGCTGTGACATAATCCAAAACGCCCGCGCCTTGCACCCCGTGGAAAATCTGCTCCATTTCTGCTTTTTGAGTAGCACTTTGTAATTGTTTGCCTACAAAAGGCGGATTTCCCAAGATATAGCTTAATTCAGTTTTAGCAATAATCTGTTCCCAATCCAAAAGCAAAGAATTCCCGTGCACAATTTTCGCAGCTTTGCTTAAAGGTAAACGTTCAAAATACTGCCCAAATTCATGACTGACAAGGATATTCATTTGATGGTCAATCAGCCACATCGCCACTTGGGCAATTTGACAGGCAAAATCTTCACATTCAATGCCATAGAACTGATCAACATCGATCTTAATAATTTCCCGCAGGTTTAAAAAAGAACCCTGACCGCTTTCAAGCTCATGTTTATACAGCTTTTGCAGAATCAAATCTTCCAAAATCCGCAATTCTCGATAACTGATAATCAGAAAATTGCCGCAACCACAGGCAGGATCAAGAAACTTCAAAGTTTTGAGCTTATCGTGCAATGCTTGCAATTGTGCTTTACTACCCTTTTTCGCTTTTTCAAACTCATTGTATAATTTATCTAAAAATAAAGGTTTAATCAGTTTTTGAATATTTTTTTCAGAAGTGTAATGTGCGCCCAAATTGCGACGTTGTTGTGGATTCATCACCGACTGAAACATAGAACCAAAAATGGCAGGCGATATTTTTCCCCAATCCAGAGCACAAGCTTTCAATAACATGGATCGCATGGCACTGTCGAATGCAGCAGTCGCTAAGCGTTCTTCAAATAATTTTCCATTGACATAAGGAAATTGAGTTAAGTTACTATTTAAAACTTTAGAGCGTTTTTCAGGGGTTGTATTCAACACTTGAAAAATCATGTTTAAGTGCATGGGTAAATCACTGCCATCTTCTTTAGTATTTAAATCAAGGTATTCCCAGAAAATGCCCTTTTCAAAAATCGCAGTTTTGTCAGCAAATAGACAAAATAATAAGCGTACCAAATACACTTCTAAATCATGCCCATTGTAACCCGATACTTTTAAACTATCATGTAACTTTCCCATTAATTCAGCAGCTTGAATATTAATTGGGTCTTCTTCTTTATAAACCCGTTTTTCGTAGCCTGCAATAAAAGCAAATAAACCAATATGTTGTAAAAAATCCTTCAGCTCAAATTCGCTGCGGGTGTCCGTGTCCAAATCATGCAGGCGAAAATGCTGAAAATCGGAAACCAGCACATAGCGCGGTAACTCTTCCTCTTTCAAACCTTCAAAATAGGAATTTGCTTGATATTCTGCTTCGTCCAAACTTTTGCCGCGTGATTTGTGCTCGATTAAAATCACGCCCTTCCACAGCAAATCTACAAAACCTTGCTTATTATTGAGCTTTTTCACGGGATGCTCAAAACTCGCCACCCTGCGCCGAGAAATTCCAAACACATGAAAAAAACCATCCCAAAAAGATTTGGCTTCGGCATGTTCACGCGATTCATCGGTCCATTCTTTCATGAAAGTAATGGCGCGGCTTCTGATTTCATTCCAACTCAAAGGCATGGTTTTCTACTTATTTTGTGGAGCAGATTACGGTATTGGTGGGGTGTGCGGAGGCACAAAGTGTTTTATTAGTGTAGAAAATTGAGCTTTTCAACATAAAAATAACCTAAGCAGAATTAGGGCGGTTTTTATCTATAATTGCAATATTAACCCATTTTTTCTCAATACTAAACGAAACTAAATATTTCACTTAGTTTTTAGCTGACTTTAAAAACTCTCCCGCATTGCGCTATGCTTCATACAAGCTACAGTAACTGCCTAAAATGGGAACGTTGGAATAATCGTATCACTTTTTTTCATCAACTCCTGTGTGGCGGCAAGGGCTGACAAAATATAAAAATAGTGCATACAATCATCATAACTCAAGGCTTGCCCTTTGCGGTCTTTCAGCCATTTTTGACAAACTTGATAGCCGCCAATCTGGAATTCCCAAACTTCGGATTTCACATTGTCAAAATACTGGGTTTTGTTGATATAAACCCGATTTTCTTTATACGCGACTTTATCAACGATATTATTGCCGACTATCGGAAAGTGCGTTTCAGTTTCGAGGTCGGCTTTCATCAAATGAATTTCGACTAATTTTTCACCTAAATCAGCCAATTGCTGAAATAAAGCTTTATTACGGGTGAGTGGCAGACGTGGAAAATCTATTTTGAGAAATTCGGCATAACGTTGGCGATACCTGGGACTGTGAAAAATAGCATACGCATAATGAAATATATCTAACGCGCTGATAGTTCGCTGAAAATCGCCTTTATCTTCAACAATAAATTGTAGGTTTAGGCGTGTTTCCACGTCTTTAATAAATTCTGGCGAAAAGTTGGGTTTACGGGCAATATCTGCATCATTATCAGCAAAGTAAGCGGTTTTCTTGCTTGGATAAAGGAACAGCGGAAAAAGATAATTTATTTCCTTCAATGAAACCGCATGACTTTCTGCAATCACCTCTGTCACTAAGGCGTGCCCGAAAGTCCCTGCTTCCACTTTGCGAGTGGTGAGCAATCCAAGATTTTCACCCTGTAACATGTGCTGCATTACTTCTGTTCTCGGCATACAAATAAAACCGCGACTTTTGCCTGTGTAACAAGTGAAGCGCGTGTCAAAAGGGCGATATAACACGGGCATAATCCTGTCTAGTCCGTGCTCTTTAATGTCGTTTTGAGCGAGTGCCACTTTCCAATCTCGTGTATCCACACCTAAATTGTACTTTAGGCGAGCCTTTTCAGTATCCAACTCTATGAAATCTTTAAGGGTTCGCATCGCCGCATGGGGAGATTGATGAATCGTCAAACTGTCACGCGCAGTCACAATTCCCACCGAATTCACAGGCATCATTTCCGTGACTTTCCAGCCTTGTTCGTATTCTGCAAGTAATTCCCTGTTTTGCGGAGCAAATAAATAATGCGGAGCTTGTGGCTGTAACTTAGTCCATTGCGTGGTTTTAGTGCTATTTTCCATGAGATACTGATACTTAAGTGCACGCTTGCCATGCAAATGCGCATGATAAACGCCTGCACTGCTACGCTTTTTCGGTTCGCGGTATTTCACAAAAATCCCAATCGCAACCCCTTGTTGAATATCAAAAACATTGTTATCAATTGAGCCATCGGGCGCGAATTCTTTCTTTTTGCTATTGCCATGCAAATCTAAAATATAAATCTCGTCAAAATCCTGCATCAAAGCCTGACGCATACCACGAAATGTGGTGTTTTCTAAATAACCATGATTGGTGACAAAGCCTAAAATCCCGTAGCCCGTTTGCTGAATTCGCCACTGGGCAAAGCGTATAAACTTCACATAATCATCCTTTA